>CAZDSN010000355.1:0-5034 GCA_964507675.1 uncultured Ardenticatenaceae bacterium
GTCTACACCGTGCTGCAGGCCAGCCGCCGCTCCTGGCGTATTGGCCAGACGCAGCCGGTGAAGGTGTACTACTTTGCTTATGAAGAGACCATTCAGGAAGATGCCCTGCGCCTGGTAGCCGCTAAAGTAGCGGCGGCCCTCCGCGTCAATGGCGATACTATTGGTGACGATGGTCTGGCTGACCTGGATGAATTGGCCAGCGGCGACCTGGTAGCCACGCTGGCAAAAATTGTCACTGGCGAGGCGCAAATCGAAGTTCGCAGCTTGCAGCAGGCCTTCGCTGAAGCCAATGCCAGCCTGCGTCAGGCTAACGCCTTGATTGGGGAATATAGGATGATAGATGACAGCGAGGCGGATGAGCCTTTAGCGGATCTGGAACCCGTTTTGCAACAACCTGCCCTGGGTGATTTACCACCAGTGAGCTTGCCGCAGGGGGCAGCAAATGGACACAGCGACAATGGACAAAATTCCGCGCACCAGATGTTTCTGTTCGCTAATGGACAGGCAAACGCTCATGATCCCGCTGCCAGCGCTCGCCTGAATGGACAGGCGACTGATCCTGGCGCGCCCGCTGCGACAGACCAGCCTTCGAAAGTGAAGTCATCATCTCCACCCCCAGCGCCACGGCCGCGATTGCTGTTGAGCCAACTATCCAATTGACGAGCGCGTTTATGAATCAGCGCGTTCCCCCCAACGCTTTTCACCAACTGGCAAACGTCAATCTGCTAGCTGAACAGCTTGCATGACCATTCCTGCTGTCGGGAGGCCATGCGCAGGGCGCTCCAATTTCTGAGGAAACAGTCCATGCCCCCTGCCCCTCTTTACACCACGCCTGATGAGTTATGGCGCATCGCTCTGGCCGAACTACGTTTGCAGATGACCAAAGCCACTTACAACGCCTGGCTGGCGGATAGTCACCTACTGACTCCGCTTAGCCATCTTACCTGTCTTGTGGTTGGTGTGCGTAATCAATATGCTCAGGAGTGGCTCACCTGCCGTTTGCTACCTGTCATTACGCGCACGCTTGCCGGCATTGCCGGACATAATATTGCCATTTTCTTCGTGTGCGAGAACTATGCGAAGGAAGTGGTCGTCAACCCTGTTGAGTGTCCGCAAAGACTCCCCGTGGCATTACAACACCCTCGCCATACCAAAGGAAAGGAATCTATGACAAACCAACTTCTCTCCTCCCCCACCCGTGTACGGCTATACAGCCACGTCACTAAAACCCGCTTTTTGCACATTGAAGATGCCCTGTCCATAGGCAAGATACGGCTTTTTGCCGGCGCTTACCGTCTCGGTCAGGGCATGGATACCCACGCCCATCACTTCATAGACCTGGCTGACGCTCGCGTCCTCTTTGGCGCACTGGCTCGCGCCGAGGCAGGCTTCAGCCATAAAGAATACAAAGGCACACCGCCGCAGATGCGACCTGGACCGGGCCGACGGAATGGGCAGTCCCAGGTGCATGACAACCCCGCTGTCAGCCGGGTACTCTCTATTGCCGTTAAAGGCGAAAACGTATACATCGAGCTTAAGAGCGGCCCCGGCAAGCTGACCAGCACAGGAGCGATTACGCCCAACGGGAAGCCTGAAGCCGAGGTCAATGTAAGCTTCAAGTTGTATGAGGCGCGCCGGATGGCGACCACTGTGCTGGCTTATATCCATGCCTGGGACGTGATGCAGATGATGGTTAACCAACAGATGGTTAGCCAGCCGCCGCCATATACTTTGACTCCGCTCAGCACAACCCTACTGGCGACCACGACAAGCGCTGCGCAAAGTAGCCAGAGTGCGCCGGCAAACGGCGCATCCAAAACCTATGAGATCGCCAGACCTTCGGTTGAGAGCCCCGACAATGACCGCCCAGTGGCCCGCAAAGGGCTTGCCCCACAAGATAATGGCGTGGGCGACAGACAGATCAGTGCGTCGCCGCTCAAATATGCGAATGGATTGGTGATTGATAGCGCCAACCAGACTGAAGTGCAAACGTTTCAACAATATGTGACGGAAAAGAAGGTTGTGCCGGCATCAAAAGCCGTTCTGTTAGCCTACTACCAGCAACGCACAAACGCGCCTTCCATTTCCGCACCATGATTTTGACGCTCTAAAGCAAAAGGTTTGAACTGCCGGCAATTGCCGGCAGTTCAAAGTTCTCCGAGGTGATGTCTCCCTCGTGGGGAAGCGGCATTTTTGTTGAAACAAGCGGAGTGCATTTAAGAAACTGGCAGGATACTGAGCAGCACCCAAGACATTCCCACACAGGACGACCTGTCGGTCGTGGGCTGGGCGAAAAGGGCTGATTGCGGAGAAAGTCTCCACAACCAGTCCTTTTTATTTTCCTTCCCCTCTCATTTTCCCAAAGGAGTGTTTCTATGTTTGCACAATGTGTATTTACCCTGGTTTCCCATCTCATTTCCAGCCGTTGGTCCCGCGACTATGAGGTGCATTATGGCGCTTATGAAGATGCCTATATCGCTCGTATCGGGCCGCTGCATCTGGAAGTCAACCGCTGCACTGTCCTTGAACATGACGATGCCTATGTGAGCATCCGTATTCCTATTCCCCTGCGGCCTGTTCAGGCGTTGCGCCAGGCTAGTCGTGGCGGTTGGCGCTGGGGACAGTTGCACCTGGGCTATGGGGTTTGCCTGGGCCAGGATGAAATACGCCAGCCCGGGTTCTATGCCCGCTGGCAGAAGACATTGCCCCAGGTAATCCCTGGCGAGAGTCGCTTACCTGAAAGCAGCGACGATTTTCCCTTCTAATGCCGTTTCCGGGGGAGCCGCCTCCAAAAATCCTTTGCTAACCCACTTCAAACAGGAGAAAAATGATGACCGTTATTCGCTTTGACGACAACCGGGGTGATTTGGCATACCCGTTTCTGCCAGATGAATGGCAGTGGCAGATTATTTCCCGCCCCTTCGATACGCTTGGGGACGGCTCCGTTGCCAGTGAGGATGCGCTGGCAGAGATTGATCAGGTAGACCGCTTAACCTCCCTGGCAAGGTTGGAGCCGACGCTGCGTTGGGTAAAAGATGACAAGGTTTTGGATTTGTATGTGCCCGGCATGGATACGCACGCTTTCCTGGCGCGCACAGGTTTACAACTCTCCATGTGCAAAGGAGGCTATGTATTGAGTAAGCGCCTTTCCCGCGTAATGCGTCCATACCGCTACTGGGGTTTCTTTGATCAGAAAGAGGTGGCTATTGATTACAACAAGGCCCTGGACAGCCATCTGTGGGATGGCTGTGGGCAGGTGAGCCGTGGCTTTATTCAACGCCTGGCAGACAGCTTGCCGCTCAATAGTCGCCACCGGCGCGAGCTACTAGGCGCGAATCGCTTTGAAATCACAACGCTGCACGCCGATGGGCAGGATAAGGGGCATGTACTGGTTGTTGACGATCTGGCAGCCGACTTCATGTTCCCGGCCGGCAGCGCCAAACAAGAACTGTCCTTAAGCGATGGGCGTGTTTTTGTTGGTCTGCATCCTGTCCACAGCGAAGATCAGATGTGTCTGGATGTGCAAAGCCTGATAAACCTGCACCCCTTCTTTCAGCCAGAACATTTGTTGGCCTGGGCAGGAATGGAGAGCGAATTGTTTCTGTCCGGCATTCGTGATGGCCGTTTAGAGGCTGTTCTTAACCGCCTGTACGACGCCGAATCTGTGACCGACCTGACCAGTCTGGCAGAGTGGCATGTGGGCGAGTACATTGCCAGCGGCGGCAGCCTGATGTGGTTTGCCGGCATGGCCAAAGCCGTCGCCCGGCAACACCTTAACCGGCTGGGCAGCCGCGCCAGCAAATTGCGCTGTCCGGCGCCAGGCGGACGCTATTACATTTTCCCGGCGGCGGTGGGTGACCGGGTTGTGCCGGCAGGCAATATCGAACTTGACCCAGCCTGTGCCACCGCCTGGGTGAATGACGACGACTGGCTCAATTTTGTCGTGGACGTACTGGGTGGTTGCGACGGAGATGACGCCGTTTGGGTGCTGCCGTTCAGCGACGTTTCTACTGACCGAAAGCGCAAAATCCTGGTCTGGCGTAGCCCAAACCAGGTGGGCGAGTACGTCATCTTGCAACCAACCGTCAGTAGCCATGTAATTGAATGGGATATTCCCAGCGGTAAACTCTGCTACCCACAAATGAAAAGCCGCCTGCTCCCCCCTCGCATTGATAGCGTCACCTATCAGTACGGGGAATTGGCGGAAGCAAGCGACTTGTACAAGGTAGAAGCATCTTACTCCATTGCCGCCATGACGTCAACCTTGCCACGCGCTGCGGCTAACCAGGGCGTGTTAGGCGGTTTTTGTAATGTGACCATGTTGTGCAAGGCTATTTATGGACGCTTGCCGGAAAAGTTGCCAGCCACGTTGGAAGCCATCATTGACGGGTCGGTGAAGACAGGTTCAGACCTGACGCCTGTACAGGAGTGGAACCAGATGGCGCTGACGCGCATGGTCAAACACGGTCAAACTAATGCCAACCGCGCCATACCAGAAGCGCTGCTGGAGAGATTGCCGGCATGGCTGCGGGCGCAGGCGCAGGTGGCGGAGCATCACTGGCTGGACATATTAGTGCAAGCGTTGGCGCTACATCAGGCTCAGTACTGGGCTAACGTAGAGGCGTTAGCCACGGAGGCCTGCCCGCCGTTGGCGCTTTTTGAGCAGGGACGTGACTGGCTGCACGTTGGCAAAGAGATGCGCCAGGCATACAGCCGCGTCATGCGCCAGGCTGTCAATGCCCATGCAGAAGTCTCCGCCGCAGATTTCGATGCCGCCCGTGCTGCCAGTGAAGCTTTTCTCAATCAATGGCCGGTTGACAAACAGCGCTATGTCTTGTTGGGCGCGGCAGCTTACCTGTATGCGCAGGGGCCGCAAAATGGTGAACCCGTGCGGGATGCCCTTATCTGGCAGTTGGGGCGGAAACGGGATGAAAGCGGTCGTGAGCCGGGCATTGCCCAAGCCATGCTGGAAGCGCTGCGGCAGATTGGCTTGTTGGGTGAGCCCGTGTGGACAGATGCCGGTATTGTCCTCCA
>CAZDSN010000356.1:0-5031 GCA_964507675.1 uncultured Ardenticatenaceae bacterium
CACCTTATAACATTCTTTTTGATAAAGAATGACACGGGAGCGCAGTTCCGGTTTCACCCGGTCAGCGTTCAAGCCAAACAGAAAGCCGCTCACATAATCCAGCGGCAGGCAGATCATTGCTTGCGCGCCGCGACGTGTTGACGTTACGTCAATACGTTGCGTCACTTCAGATAAAACCGGATCGCGCTGCACCCGGCGATATTGACCGCCCCAATCAACGCCTAGCAAATCACAAATGGGTTTGAGGGGCACATACACACTGCCATCAGCCAGACGAACGGCAACGATTGTGTCTGCATAAAACTCAACTTCTTTTTGTTCCACAGGAACAAGCGCGCTTGCTTCAGCCATTTATATCTCCTATCCGTTGTACTCTGTTACGCTTTGCCGCCCGGTACTATTTCTTCGGCAGTTAGACAAACCTCAGCGCCGGCGACGAAGCGTGGACGTAACGTCTACGTTTCACGCTGGATATTCTGGAAAACCAGCCTGGACAACATTGCCCGGCATCATTCGGGCGGTTTTAATTTTTTGCGCACCACAACTTCTTCTACTTCGGGGCGCTCTCCCTCTAGCAGGGCTTGCAATCCGCGGTAAAAGCAGTAGCGCTGCAAATCTTGCTGCGTCATCCGCAAATCAGTCGCCCACGCGCGCACCTGTTCCACGACATCCAACGGCAAACGGGTGGTTAGCTGGTAGTATTCACCGTGCATGGCACTGCTGCCGGTGCCGGTGGCTTTGTAAGCATCCCGCCGTGAAATATCTAGCGGTTGATCGAACTGATTTTTCTTGCCGCGCCGCGCGGACGGCTGCGCCGGCTTAGGCTTTTGTGGCTCAACGCCAGCAAAGGGGTCGTCAAATGACATGATCCATTATCCTTGGGCATAAACGCGGTCTACTAAATCCTGATAAGCTAAAGCGGCTGGCGAATCTGGCATGTACTCCAGAATGGTTTTGCCCCCACTGGCTGGGGCTTCGGCTACCCGGACTGTATTGGGAATAGCCTGGGCAATCACCTGCTTGCCGTAAACCCGGCTCAACTGGCTCATCATGCCTTTGGTCAGGTTATGGTGCGTGTTGACGAACGTAGGCACGATGTAGGCAATGGTGATGTCAATGCCGGCAGCCTGGTCTTGCAGAATGTCATTGGTGTGCCGGCCCGTCGCGCTGGCGCCATGAAAGTCCACCTTCACGGGCACAATGGCGTAATCAGCAAACTGGTGGACTGCCTGTTGAAACAGATCCAACGTCGGCGGGCAGTCTACGATGATATAGGCGAACGCCTGTTTCGCCAGCCCCAACTTTTCGTCCAAAATGTCCACCAGATGCCGCTCGTTTCCGGCATGCCGGCTGCGCATGGAGCGAGCCGCCGCCAGCGCGAACTCTGTCAGAATATCTTCTTTGGCTTCGCTCAATTTATCGCTGGCGGGCAGAACATAGAGATTGGGGCGCGCCGGCCCACCGCTGCGGCTGCGGTCAGCCGCCATTACGTTCGCCCGCAGCGACTCGACGCCGCCATCGCTTAGCAAGACGTTGCTGACGCAGCGCCCGCCAGGATCAAGCCCCAGGCCGCGCGCCGTGTCGCCCTGGGGGTCTATGTCAATCAGCAGCACATTGCCGCCGCCATCCCCATGCAAGCGGCGCGCCAATCCCACGGCAAGGGTAACCGCCGTTGTCGTTTTGCCCACCCCCCCTTTGCGATTCTCAACTGTATAGACTTTTGCCGGCATTCTCTTTCTCCATATCGTGTACCATTGTGTACCATATAATGCACCAATGTGTACCATTATACACAATGGTATACCAAAATCAAGGTATACCCAATTTTCCGCAAAATTAGCGCCGCGGCCAGGTAAACTTTCCCGCAGCGAGGCTCTCAACGCGGCTGGCCGCCCGCCGCCCATGCCAGGGGGCAGTAGGGTAGGGGGGTAAACTGCCGGCAATACCCCCACCACACCACATAAACATTTCGCATAGTATATACAACCCTTACGCAGTCCGCCATCACCCAAACCCTCGCTGCCTGCCTGTTGTAACCTGGCGCAGGCAAGGTAAAATCATGCGCTATGCAACAACCCCACACGGATCAACCCCAAAATGCAGACAACAACGCCCTGATCATCCAGGCGGCCACAGCCTGGGCGCGCGCGTACTACCAGGCAGAAGTGGCGGCCTATCTGCTGGAAATGGAAGAAGAAGACGAACCAGGCCGTTATATTGTTTCGCTGGCGGTGCAGGGGTACGACCTGTGGCAGGCTGCCGAGGTCTGGCTAGAAAACAACGCCGTAGTCGCCATCAACGACATCGGCGAAGGACTCCCCCCCGCCAACGCCACCTGGCCCTGGCCCCCCTAACCCTCCCCTCATCCCTCATCCCTCATCCCTCATCCCTCATCCCTCATCCCTTCCCCCAACGCCCCTCCCACCCACGCATACGTCTTACCATTCTTAAACCCATAAACATGCCGGCATATCCTATTCTTACTCCACCCCTGCGCCGCCAACCACCGCATATACGCCCGCTCCCGCGGCGACGGCGGGCGACTGGCATCCAGCGGCAAAACCGGTTCTGCTATTCCCATCGCCGCGGGTTCCACCGCGCCAGAACCCGCTAACACCCATTCTGAACCAGACCCAGGCGATTCCGCCGGCATCAAAATCAGCGGCGGCGGTTCCACCTCCCCTCTCCCTTCTTCCCTCTGCCCTCTTCCTTCTTCCCTCTCCCCTCTCCCTTCTTCCCTCTGCCCCAGCCACAGCGGCGGCGGGTAAACAGGCGTGGGCCGCCGCGCCAGGAAAGCGGCGATGTCCGCGTCGCTGGGGGCAAACGCCACGCCGCGCACCAGCCGGTCCAGCACCGTCAAAAAGTGGCGCGGCGGCAGGCGCTCCGCCCCGCTCGCGCCCAACACCACGCGGCTGGCGTCCCCATCCTTGACGCGGAAGGAGACGGGCAGGCAGTTGCGCCGGATGCGCAAATCCAGGCTCTTGTGCGTCGGGTCTTGCAGCGCCAGCGCCAGATGCACGCCCGCCTTGCGCCCCTCAGCCGCCGCCATGCGCGCATACCGCCATAACTCCTTGCGCTCGCCGTCGCTCAGGGCGTCCGCCAGGTTGGCGAACTCGTCTAGCACCACCAGCAGCCGCGGGGCAGGGGGATTCGACAGGCGGCTCCAGGTGGAAACGCCGGCATCCCGCAGCCCCCCCAGTCGTTCTTGTATCATTTCGCATAGACCTGCGAGCGCCGTAATGGACGCGGACGCCTCTGGTAAAAGCTGCGTGTGCGCATTCGGGTGCGCCTGGAATGGCAGGAAATCCAGCCCGGAGCGATCCAGAATGACCACCTGCCAGCCGGCCGCCAGCGCCGCCGCCGCCAGCGGACGCAGACCATAGCGGGTTTTGCCGCTGCCGCTGGTGCCTGCCAGCAGCAGATGGGGGTACGTATCGGGATCGGCTACCAGCAGCCCGTGCGTCCCCAGACCCAACGGGAAGCCTGCGCCCGTCCACTCCCGCAGCAGCGACCAGGGAGCGTCTGCCGGCAGGTCCGGCAGAGCCGGCAGCGCCGGCAGCGGCGGCGCGTCCATCGTCGCCGGTCGCCCGGCCGGCAGCGCCAGGGACGGCGGCGGCGCTGCCAATCGCGGCGCGGCGGCGGTGGGGTAGGGGGAATGAGCCGCCTGGCGCAGCGCCACCGCCTGGCTACGCGCCGTCGTCAGGTTCTGGTACTCAGGCGCAGCCAGTTCCGGCATTGTCGCCCGCTCCCCCGCCAGCGTCACCACCGGCCCAAAGAAGCGCGTGGGGTCAATCACCGTGCGCCGTCCCTGCGGCCCATCCAGCAGAATGAGCGGCTGACCAAAGGGGCCCGTCTCCACCACCCGCTGCCGCGCATCCCAGACGCGGACAGCCGTGACCACGCCCCAACTACCCAATCCCAGACAAACCAACAGCAGCGCCGTCCCCAACGCCCAGGGCCCATACGTCTTGAGCGGCTGCAAGCGCTGTTCGCGCGCCAGACGCAGCGCCGCTTGCTGCGCCTGCGCATATTGGTGCGTAGCCGTCGCCTGCACCGCCGCCAACGTCGCCACCGTCTGGATGCTGGCGTGGGTAGCCTGCATCTGCGCCGTAGCCGTGGCGACGCTGGCGGCATAAGCGGCGGTAACCTGCCAGGCGGCTGCCGTGGCTGTGGCCTCCG
This sequence comes from uncultured Ardenticatenaceae bacterium, assembly GCA_964507675.1. Lineage (GTDB taxonomy): Bacteria > Chloroflexota > Anaerolineae > Promineifilales > Promineifilaceae > JAGVTM01. The sequence continues at coordinate 4,180 of CAZDSN010000356.1, forward strand.
CCGCCTGCCGCGTGGCCGTAGCCGCCCACGCCTGCGCCGTCGCCGTGACCGCCAGCGTGTCGCGCGTGGCTTGCGCCTGCTGCGTGGCCTGGGCTGCCTGGAACTGCGCCGCCGCCGCCGCGTCGGTCGCTTGCAGCGCCCGCGCAATTGCCTGCGCCTCTTGCGCCGCCGCCGTTTGCGTGGCCACCGCCGCCAGCCGGTAGCTCTCCCAGGCAGCCGTCGCCTGCAAGTCATCAGGGGCAGAGCGGGGCACGGCGGGCGCAGGCGCGCCCGCGCAGGCGGCCAGACAACCCAGCCCGCCCAAAGCGACTATAATGATTAACGCCGTTCTGCTATATCCCATGGTTGCATCTCCCAGGTGCGCCAGTCGAAATCCTCGTCTGCCGGCAGCGCGGCGGGGCCCAGGGGGGGGCGGGTTTGCCACCCGCCCCTCCGGGCCGGCATTTGCCGGACGCGGCGGTTCCACTGTGGCGCATCCTCGATTACGTCTGGATGCGCCATCATCGCCAGCCTTTTAGCCGCCACGTTCCACCCCAGCAGCGCCGCTGCCAGAACTATCACCATACCCAACAAACAGGACAGCAGCAGCGCCGCGCCCACCGCCAACCCGGTCACCGCCGCCTGTAGTTGCATCGCCTGCGCCGCCGCCTCGCGCGCCCGCGCCTCCGCCACCCGCGGCGCATTCACCGCCGCCGCCAACAGCAGCAGCCCCAACCAACCCAACCCGCCTAAAACCAGCCATCGCTTCATATCAGACTCCAGGGAAAAGTGGTCAGGGGGGAGTGGTCAGTGATCAGGGAGCGGCGCTTCATTAGCCGTTCAACAATTCACAAATTCACCCATTAATTATTT
>CAZDSN010000357.1:0-5025 GCA_964507675.1 uncultured Ardenticatenaceae bacterium
CCCCAGATAATCTGACCACCTATACAGGACAATTTGGCCGCACCTATCTTTACGTGGTTGCTCCCGTCACTGCCAACAATGAGGCTGTCAATCACCTGGGTTGGTACGCGGCGGCAGTGCAGTTACGCGCCGAAGCGCTGGCTACGGTCAGCCGCACCGTAGTCTCTTCGTTGGGTCTGGCCGCCGTCATTGCCCTTGGCCTGATTGCCCTGCTTTATATACGGTTCATTCGCCCTTTGACGGGTGATTTGCATAAACTACAAGCCGGCGCGGCCGCTTTGCAGCAAGGGCGACAACAAGATGTGCTCCTCAACCGCCCGGATGAACTCGGTCTGCTGGCCGCCACCTTTAACACCATGGCTTTCCGTCTGCGATCGCAGTTGGAAACACAGGAATCCATCATTGTCAGTCGAACCGCGGAACTCCAGCGCCGCGCCGCCCAACTACAGGCTGCCGTTCAGGTTGGGCAAACTGCCAGCGCCTCGCTGGACCTGGAAACATTGCTGGCGGAAACAGCCAGCCTGATTCAGAATAAATTTGGCTTTCACCACGTCGCCATTTTCTTGCTGGAGCCAGAACAACAGGCTGCGGTGGTGCGCGCGGCTGCGGGTGGGGCGGGGCAGGGCCTGAAAGCGCAGCCGCATAAAGTGGCTGTCGGCTCTGCCTCACTGGTGGGCTGGGTGACGGCCAACCGCCGCGCCCGCATCGCCTTGAACGGGGGGCAGGATACTGGCGGGAATCCGCGCAGCGATCCACACGGCCATCCGCCGCGTTATTTTCAGGCCGGCTCAGGGCGGCATCCGCTGCCACTGGAAGCACAGGCGGAAGCAGCGCTGCCGCTCATTGGGCGGGGTGAATTGTTGGGGGTTCTGGACGTGCACCATGGCGCCGAAAGCGCTCTGCCCGACAAAGCCTTCCCGCCAGAAGACCTGGCGGTGCTGCAGCTTATGGCCGACCAGATTGCGGCGGCTATCCTCAATGCGCGCGCCTTCAGCCAGAGTGAAATACAGGCGCAGCAGTTGCAGTACGTATTGGCTTTGGGGCAGCAGTTGAACCGGCTGCATGATATTGCCGAAATTGTGTGGCGCGCGTGCCGGCATATACAAGAAACATTTGGGTATGATGCTGTCCATATCGCCGAACTACACGACATCGGCTGGTCCATCCAGGCCGCCGTGGCCGCTACGCCCCGCCTCGTGGCCCCCTTGGGGTTGGTGCGCCCCCTGCGCAGCGGCTTGCTAGGACAGGCCATGCAGCAAGCGAAACCCCTGTTGATAGCCAGTCGCAGCTCACAAGATGCCAGCTATTATGACCTGGACTTTCCCACCGCTGGCGGCGAAGCGGCTGTGCCGCTTTATGCCGGCAGCGACCGGTACGGCGCTATAGGCATCTACACGGAAAAATCAGGCATTCTGTCCCCCAACGACCTCAACCTGCTGGCCTTATGTGCCGAAAGTATCGGAGCCGCTATTGCCAATGCTCGCCTGCTGGCTCGCGTCGAACGCAACCTGGCCGAACTCAACCGCCTGTACCAACAAACTACTGGCCTGTCCTCCCTGCCCCCTGCCTCAGACGACATCCAGCCCGCTGCCGCCAACCAGTTTACCACCCCTCTGGTGTCTAGGGGGCAAATCATTGGCGAAGTCATTGTGCCAGATGGCGACAACGTCCTCAACCCCCATGATCAGAACCTGGTGGCGGCTGTAGCCAGTCAAATCGCCCTGACTGTGGAAAACAGTCGCCTCTTCAGCCAGACGCAAATCCGGCTGCGCGAAACAGAAGCGTTATATCAGCTCACCAGCTTACTCAGCACCTCGCTGGATGTAGACGACATATACCAGCGAGCCGCTCGCGCTTTTGCCCAACAACTCCAAACAGACCGCTGTCTGCTGGCTGCCTGGGACCAGGCGGCAAACGCCATTACCACCCAGGCTGACTACCCGTTTGCGGCGGATCGCACCAATGGCCAAAATCTGGCGCTGTATACAGCCTTCACCCTCGATCGGTTCCCTGCGGCGCGGCAGTCATTGCAGCAGTTGCAGACGGTGACCTGTTCGGCAGCCACTGCCGAACCCAATTCCCTGGAATATGACTTACTGCAACGCCTGGGGCACACTGATATGCTGCTGGCGCCGCTGGCATTCGCGGGGGAGGCGGCAGGTTTGTTGCTATTGTTCCGCAACCAGACGCCGTTTACGCCAGCAGAAACACGCCTGATAAGCGCTATGGCCAACCAGACAGGCATTGCCCTGCATAACGCGATGCTGTCCACCGAAGCCCGTAACCGTGTGACGCAGTTAACGACGCTGTACCGGGTGGGGCAGCGCATGGCGCAGGCGCCTACGCTGCAAGCGGTATTTGACGGGGTGCGCCGCGAAATTCTAACCCTGACCGAAGCGACAGATATGTCTATCTATCTGGCTGCGCCGGAGACGACGCTTTTTTTCCTGCCCGCTTACCATTACCAATATGGCGTAAGGACCGATCAACTGGCTACCCTTACCTCTGATCCCTTAAGCGATACGCTCAGCCAGGTTGTAGGGCGGGCCAGCACCCCACTCATCCTCAACGCCGCCAGCCATGCCGAATGGCAGCGCCGTTTGCCAGAGGAGATTCCGGCCACGCTCAACTCGGCCTGGGCAGGTTTTCCTCTGGTAGTAGCCAACAACTGCATTGGCATCCTGACATTGGCGCACCGCGAAAACGTGGCGGCTTTTCTTCCCGATGATGCCAACCTGCTAGAAACCATCTCGGCTTCGCTGGCTGTAGCCATCAATAACCAGTTGCAGTTGGCGCAAACCAGGCAGGCGCTGCAAGCGCAAATGGAGCAGCGCATCCAGTTAGAAACCGCCGCCCGGGTAGCCGCTGCTGCCAGCAGCATCCTCGATGTGCAAACCCTGATGCAAAGCGCCGTGGAGCTTATTCAGGAGGCGTTTGAGCTCTATTATGTCGGTATCTTCCTGGTGGATCCCCAGTCAGCGGAAGCCGTACTGCGTGGGGCTACCGGCGAAGCGGGGCAAAACCAGCTAAGGGCAGGTTACCGGCTGCCGCTAGGGCCAGGTTCGCTAATCGGTGGCAGTATTTCGGATGGGCAACTGCGTCTGGCGCCCGATGTCCGCCAAAATCCAGAATGGCGCGCTAATCCCTTTTTACCTCTGACGCGCTCTGAGTTGGCCATGCCCCTGCGCGTGCGGGAACAGATCATTGGCGCGCTAACCGTGCAAAGCGAGCAGCCGGAGCATTTTACCTCCCAGTTGGTACAGACTTTGCAAACCATGGCCAACCAGATAGCCATTGCCATAGACAATGTGCGCCTGCTACAAGACAGTGTCCTCTATTCGACACAACTGCAGTTGGCCGCGGAAGTCTCCCGCGCCGCCAGCACCATTCTGGACCGGGCCGAGCTGGTAGCTACTGTGGTCAATCTGATTCAGGAACAGTTTGACCTCTATTACGTGGGTTTGTTCCTGGTCGAAGATGGGATGGCCGTGCTCCAAGGGGGAACAGGGACAGCCGGCCAGGAACATTTACGTCATGGGCTGCGCTTCCTGGTGGCTGCGGATCCGCCGGCAGAGCAAGGCTCAATGGTGGGAGTAGCCATTGCCCGCGGCACGGCGCTGGTAGAACAAGATGTGCGCCAGGCAAAGTATTGGGCAGCGGACACGCTGCTGCCGGCAACCCGCTCCGAACTGACCCTACCACTACGCACCCGCGGGCGCGTTATTGGCGCGATCTCCGCCCAAAGCGAAAGGTTGGCAGGTTTTGCCGCCGAAAGCATCGCCGTCCTGCAATCTTTGGCCGACCAGATAGCCATCGCCATTGATAATACAGAACTGTTCGCGCAGATTGAACAGAATTTGCAGACCAGTCACGACCTTTACGAAACAGGCCGCCAGATTACCGAAGCGGCAGATGCCACAACCATCTACCAGGCCCTCATCAATTTTGCCGGCACATCGGGGCTGTGTGACATGGCTGTAGTCATTACGTCCGATCCATTGTCGCCGGATCATCTGTTGACGCCTGTGTTGTGGAGCCGGCTGGACATCCCCTTTGACCCCACCGCCCGTTACCTGCGCGATCGTTTCCCCCACAGCGACGCCATATTGGGGCAGCAGATCATCACCATTCGGGATGGGCAAACAGATGAGCGGCTGGACAGCGCCATGCAGCGCTTATTCCAACGCAGCCAGGTACGCAGCGCGGCCCTGATCCCTCTCCAGGTCGAACAAGAATGGCTGGCCACATTAGTTCTGACTCGCACAGCCGCCGAGCCGCTGCCCGCCCGCGATCTGCAGCCGTTTCTCACCCTGGCCGACCAGGCTGCTATCATTCTGGCTAACCAACGCCTGTTGGCCGAAACAGATGCCTTATACCGGATCAGCGGCGAACTCAACCAGGCTCTGACGCAAGAAGATGCCCTGGACATCACGGTCAGAGCCGTAGCCGGTTATACAGGCGTACCGCAGTGTCGCTTTGTGCTGTATGACCGCCAGGCAAGCCTGGGATATGTGGCGGCCGAATTCACGCGCGACCAGCCGGAAGGCCCCCATTTGCAAATGCCCATCACCGAGGATTCCGTTTTCACCGACCTGTCACGGCGGCGAGAGCTGATTGTGCTGGAAGATTCAGACACCGACGTGGTCTCCCCAGTCATCCAGCAGCATGTGCGCCAGTTCGACATTCACGGCGCAATTCTCATTCCCGCATTCAGCCAGAAGCAGCTAACCGGGTATCTGGCGCTGGATTTCGACAGCAGCCCGCATCGCCTGAACCACTCCGGCTACAATTATGCGCAGGCGGTTGTGGGGCAGTTGACTACTTTTCTGGAAAATATTCGCCTGCTAGATGATACGCTGCGCAGCGCTCAGGAACTGGTGGCCCTGAACCAGATTGGCACGCACATCTCTGGGATTCTGGATGTGGCCCAATTAGCTGAAATGGTAGACGCCCAGCTTGGCCGTCTGGTACAGAATGACACGTTTGCCATGGCCTTATACACACCAGACACAAACAAGGTGCAGA
>CAZDSN010000358.1:0-5015 GCA_964507675.1 uncultured Ardenticatenaceae bacterium
GGCTTTTCGGAGAGGGCGAGGGGCGCTGCGCGCCCCTCGCCCTCTATGACCCCGCTCCTGGCGGCGATTCAGCCACAGGCTAAACTGCCAAAATGAGAATTGCTGTAGGGGGGGTACTTTCTTCTCAGGCGGTTTGCTGGGGGGGGGACAGGTCTTGTTCAGGCAAACGGAGAGCCGGCGAGGGCAAGACACGGCGGTATACTACTGCCGTCTCGCGGGCGGCGCGCCGCCAGGAAAAGTCGGCAGCGCGGGACAGACCACGCTGGCGCAGTTCCCGACGCCTGCCGGCATCGGCCAGCAAATCGCTCATGGCTGCCGCCAGCATGTCCTCATCATAGGGGTCCACCAGCCAGGCAGCGTCGCCGCATACTTCGGCTATGGTGGGCAGGTTGCTGGTCAGCACAGGTGTGCCGCAGGCCATGGCTTCTACCAACGGCAGGCCAAATCCTTCGTAAAGCGACGGGAAGACGAATAACTCGGCGCAAGAGAACAAGGCCGGCAAATCAGCCGACGGCACATAACCCAGATAGCGTACCCTGTCGGCCATGCCACAGGCAGCCACCCGCGACATAAAGTCCTGCATGTGCCAGCCGGTCGGCCCGGCCAGAACGAGTGGGTGGGGGTATCCCTGGCGGCGCACCTGCGCCAGCGCCCGCACCAATCTGTCCAGATTCTTGCGCGGCTCTAGTGTGCCCACGTGCAGCAGAAAGCGCGGTGGCAGATTGTATTTCTGGCGCAGGGCTGCCTGCCGTTGGGGATCAACAACGGGGCGAAAATTCTCAGGGGCAGCTTCATGAACGACGAAGATTTTGGCGGGGGGGATTCTCAAGACGCGCGCCAGTTCTTGTTTGGCCTGCTGCGACACGGTGATGATGGCGGCAGCGCGGCGGGCTAATGCCGGCAGCAGCGAACGCATCGCCAACAGCCGGGTGCGGGGGTGATATTGGCTGTATAAGAATAACGAGGCATCGTGGATGGTCAGCACAAACGGCACACCGGACAGCAGCGGCGCCTGGGCGTTGGTGAAATGGCACAGGTCTACGCCGCTCTGATGGATCATCTGCGGCAGCACAAACTGCATCCACAGCCAGCGACTGTACGGGAAATGGGACAGCATAGGCTGCGCCCGCGCCAATGCCTCCTCCAGCGGGCCTAAGGGGCGGTTGGTGTATAACAGGCAAGACCAGTCTGGGTAGGCTTGCAGCAGCGCGCCCAGTAAACGGCCAGTGTATTGGCCGACGCCTGAGCGCAAGCCCAGCAAGGGCGTGCCATCCAGCCCGAGACGCAGGTTCATCCCGTTTTCTCCCGCTGACCCAACCATAAGCCAACCAGTATCCAGAAAAGGATAGCCGTGGCATTAAACATCAAGAAATAGTCGAGCAAGCCATGAAAGAGGTAAGCCAGCAGGCCAGCAGCCACACCCACCTGCCAGACAGTAACCTGCGGGCGGCGCAACTGCTGCAGCAGGTCAATCCCCAACAGCCCCAGCCAGGCTAAAAAGGGCAGCCCACCGATCACTCCCAGGGACACCAGGGTCTCTATGTACCAGTTATTGGTGTGAATGGTCTTATCCCAGGCCGCCGCATCCAAGAAAAGGCCATAGGTGAGGCGGAAGTTATCCAGGCCAATGCCCAGCCAGGGGCGCTGGAGAAACTGCTGCCCGGCAATCTGCCACAGCACACGGCGCACCGGGATGGGAGCAGTCACGGTGATGGGCACAAATTCCTCGCCGGTGACAGCCGGCAGGGCCGGATCGTCAGGCGTGGACAGCGGCAGTTCGCCTACCACTTCGACGCGAGTAACCGTTGTCTGCCCGGTCTTGTCGCCAAACCAGGTAACATACTCCTGCACCATGTCCCACGTCAGTTCGTAGTCGCCTGGCGTTTGCGGCACGGGCAAAGTGATGACCTGGCTGACCTGCTGCCCCGGGCGGACAGCTTCTTCCAGATGCCAGCGGGGGCGTTCGGGTAGTTCGTCGCCATCTACCAGCCGCCGCCAGTATGCGCCAATGTGTATCGGGTTCTGGCCGGCATTGACCCAGGTGAGGTCGCCATCGTTGTGGACGGTGATGGGAATGGCAACCGCATCGCCGGCAGCGAGCCGCAGCGTCTGGGGTACGTCAAAATGCACCTGATACCACGTCTTATCGTCTTCGCTGCGCAGGCGCAGGTTCCAAACGGGGCTGCGGGCGGTGTTGATCAGGGTGGTGAGGAGGACAATGCCGGCAAAACCACCCCAGAAGTAAGCCATCTTTCGCGTGGCCGGCGGCTGCCGCCACCACAGCCAGCCGCACAGGAGCAGGCTTACCGCCAGCAGCGTAGCAAAGGCGGTGCGGCTGTAGGTAAAGAAGCTGGCTTCCAGATAAAACAACGCCGCCAGCGCCAAAACGGCGGCAAACCAACGGCGCTGCCGGCTGGCCCACAACCAGGCCAGCAGCAGCGGCAGCGTGGCTTCCATATAGATAGCGGCCTGGTTGGCGTGATCAAAACTGGCGGAAAGGCGCAGGAAGGGGCCAACAGTGGTGGGCATGGTGCGGAAGGGGTCCAGCCAGAGCAGGGGAATCCCGCGCAGCACTTCCAGCAAACCAACCGCGGCCATCAACAGACCGCCTAAGACCAGGCTGAGAATGAGGCCTCTATGCTGGCGGGGAGTGGTGACCGCGTGAGGTAAGAGCCAGGCTAAGGTTAAACCCGCCAGGGTGCGGCCAGCCGCCTTGAGGGCGTTCAAGCGCAGGCCTGGTTCTATTTCTGGCGTCAGGAGGGCGCTGAGCAGGGCTGCCAGCAGGAAAATGATCCACAGACCGGCCCACAGCGCCGGCATTCCCCACCAGGCGCGTCTATCTTCCCGGCGCGGTCGCCGCTGCCAGGCCTGTAGCAACCCCAACCCCAGCGCCACGCTTAAAGCCAGTTCCAGGTTTGTGAGTTGGATAGGGCCCAATCGCAGCCAGGGAGCGGCGGTCTCAAACGGCAGGCTGAATGCCAGCCATAAAAAGCTTACCCAGGAAAGTCTGGCCAGCCAGTGATGGGCAGGGGAAGGGTCAGGATGAGTCACAAGGGAGTTACGAACCAATTCCTGGACGACGACTCACCCGACGGGTGAGCCGTTACTTGCTAAGACGCATAAACAGGCTAAAAGTAACGTCGCTTCGGCAATGATGACGGAAATTGCCGGCCCCACCGGGCCAAAAGCGGGAATGAGCAGCCAGCTTATGCCCCCATGCAGCAGCAGCATCCCGGCCATGAACAGAGTCAGCCAGCGCTGTTGGCCGCGGGCGATCAGGTAGTGGGTGAGGCTGTAGTTGACGAATGCCGGCAAAATTGACCAGCTTAAGAGCTGCAGCACAGGAATACTATCATGAAATTCCGCACCGTACAGGCGGCTAATCAACCAGGGAGCAGCCAGCCATAAGACAAAGGCAACGGCAGCGCCACTGCCCAGCAGCAGCAGCGCGCCGCGCCATCCCAGGCGGCGGGCGCGCTGTGGATCGTGGTGCAGAGCCTGGCTAAAAGCGGGAAAGAGGGCAGCCAGGAAAGATGCCGGCAAAATCTGCGTAGGCTCGACCAGCCGTTGGGCAGCGCTGAACTGGGCCACCGCTGCCGCGTCCAAACGGGCTTCCAGCCAGAAAATGGGCAGCCGCGTATAGCTGATAGACAGGAAAGTGGCTACGCCCAGCGGCAGCGCCTGCTGCCACAAGGCGCGGGCAAACGGCCCCGCCAGGGGCAGCGGGCGACCTTGAAACCACCCATCCTGTCCCAGCCGGTATAAAGCCCAGGCGGCCATCAAACCCACGGAAGCCAGCGTAGCCAACGCCAGGCCGGGCAGCCCGCCACCCCACCACAGGGCCAGGCCGCCGCTAAGGGCGGTTAGCAGGCGGGCGGAAGTCAGGAGTTGGGCCTCGCGGCGCAGCCGCTGCTGCCCTCGAAACACAAAAGCGGCATAGTCGAGAAACGTTTGCGCCAGCATCGCCAGCCCCAGGCCTAAAAAACTAAGGCGAATGAGTGGGGGTCTGCCGGCAGAAAACAGCCAGAAAAGAACCGCTACAGGCAGGGCTATGATCCATTTCCAGCGCAAAGCTGTGTGCACGGCGGCTCGCGCGACCTCCCCTTTGACGGCTACTTCACGGGTAATGAGCGTTTGCAACCCCATGTCGCCCAATTGGGCCAGCACGAACCCCTGCGCCAATCCTACGTTGTATTCGCCAAAGCCAAAGCTGCCGAGTTGTCGCGCCGCCCACAGGCCCAGCGCAAACGAGGCAATCCTTCCCAGTAATTCTGAAGCCAGCTTCAGCAGCGTATTGCGGCCAATAGGATGGCGTAGGGCGCGACACACCCTTAGACCTTGAAAAGTTTTTGCCACGAATTGCACGAATGACACGAATTTTTCTCTGCGTCTGCGCGTGAACCTGTTTTCGAAGGAACCTCAAGGAGCGGCCACGGCGGACATGGCCGCGCGCAGGGTCTCGACGGGCTGTGGTCCCAGAAAACGACGCTGGGGTTGACCCTGGTCATCCAGGACCACGAATGAGGGGTGGCCGCGCACACCGTATGCGGCCTGCTGGGCGACTACGCGGGGGTCGGCGGCGTTCAGGCGGACAACGGCGACCCGGTTGGCAAACTCTGCTTCCAGCCCATTCACGATGGGCGTCATTTCCTGTCAGGGCGGTCAGTTGTCTGTGTAGAAGAGAACCAATGCCGGTCCTTGAATAGGCGGCAGCGAATCAGCTGCGCTGTGACACGCAGCGGCTAATAGTATGATCAAGGTGGTGAGGATGAGGGGGGTTCGTTTCATAGGGAGCCACGAGGGATGAAAATATGATCACAGATTTCACAGATTAAGCAGATGACACCGATTTTTGAGGCACGGGCGGGTTGGCAACTCGCCCTGCGGCGTTAGAGACGTTGCATTGCAACGTCTTTACGAAGGAGACAACATGAGCGGCGGCGCGTCATCATCAATGAAAATTTGTAGCGCAAACTGTTAGTTTGCGCGGACAAACTAATTGCGGTTTAAGAAAA
>CAZDSN010000359.1:0-5011 GCA_964507675.1 uncultured Ardenticatenaceae bacterium
GGGCGTCCATTTTCGTTACCTGAGTCGCCCGGCCAGCCCCCGTCAAGAAAGCGATTTTTACCAGGTCGCCTGGGAACCAGCGCCCTTAGCTGCGGTTGGGGCGGCGGCGGATCAAAACTGGCTCATTTTTGCAGACAACCAGCAAATGGGCGTGACGCTGCAAGCGGCGTTGGCTGGCGTGGGCCACCGCTGCACGCTTGTCTGGCCGGGGCAGACATACCAGAGCACCACCCCTGACCACTACCAGATCGATCCATTTAACGCCGCCCATTACCAATCATTGTTGGCGACCGTGCCGTATACGGGCGTCGTTTACTTGTGGGGAGTAGAAACGCCGCCGCTGGCTCAGCTTACACACGACGAACTGAGATCAGCGCAGATCCAGGTTCATTTGCCGGCTATCAAACTGCTGCACGCTGTCGAACAGGCATTGCCTGGCGTCCCTGTCTTCTTGGTGACGCGCGGCGTCCATTTGCTTCCAGGACAATCTCTGGAAGATGCGCCTGAGGCTGTCGCTCAGGCGACTTTGTGGGGCTTGGGGCGAACAGCCCTGCAAGAATATGCCGGGCTGCGCTGCAAACTGGTTGACCTGGCGCCGCAGGGTGATCTGGCGGCGGCACAATCGCTGCTGATGGAACTCCAGGCCAGCGATGAATAAACCCAGATCGCCTGGCGGGGGCAGACCCGCTATGCCGCCCGTCTCATTCCCCTGGAACTGACAGCGCCAGCGATCGACGCCCCGGTGCATGTGGATGGCAGCTACCTGATTACGGGCGGTCTGGGCAGTCTGGGTCTGCAAACCGGGCAATGGCTGGCGACGCAGGGGGCAGAACGTTTGATTTTGCTCAGCCGCACGGGACTGCCGCCGCGGGAACGCTGGCAAGAAGCGGAAGTTCTTAGCCAGTTCGGCGCGCAAATTAACGCTATTCAAAAAATGGAACAAGCAGGCGCAGGCGTGGTTGTTGTCGCCGCAGATGTAGCAGACGCAGATAGCTTGCGATTGGGACTGGAACCTTACTTGCGACAAGCAGCGCTGCCGCTGCGGGGCGTTGTGCACGCGGCGGGTGTGGCGGCGCGGCTGCCATTGAGCGAGTTAACGCCAGATACATTATGGGAAATGCTGCGCCCTAAAGCGTGGGGAGGGTGGTTGTTACATAAGCTCCTACTGGCAGAACCGCTCGACTTTTTCGTTTGTTATTCTTCCGCTGCCGCTTTGCTCCCTTCGCCGCTGTTGGGCGCTTACAGCGCTGCTAATGCCTTCCTGGATGCCCTGGCTCACTACCGGGCGCAGGCTGGTTTACCCGCTCTCAGCATCAATTGGGGTCCCTGGGCAGAGGGCGGCATGGCCGCGCGGAGCCAGACATTGGCGGCGGACCTCATTCCGCTGCCGCCAACACAGGCGCTGGCGGCGCTGAGCCAACTGCTGCGCCAACGGGAAATAACCCAGGTTGCCGTCATGCGCCAGGCTGCGCGGCTGTCGGCACGCCTGCCTGCTGACTCTGTAGCAATGGACGCAGCGAATGTTCTGACGCGCGCCCAGGTGCGGAACGCCTCCGCCGCTGACGGATACCGCCTGCTGGAAACGCACCTACGCCAGCAGTTGGCAGAGGTGTTGAAATTGTCGCCAGCGGCGATTGACGCGCAGGAGGCGATGATCAACCTGGGCATTGATTCGCTAATGGCGCTGGCGCTGAAAAGAAAGATGGAAACGGGGTTAGAGGTTTCTATTCCGATTGCTACTTTTTATGAGGGGACGACGCTGGCGCAGTTAACGAGAGACATACTCCATCAGATAACGTCAGAGCAGATCGATCAGGGGCAGCGGGACAGCGACGAGACAGTAGCGCCCCATGTGCTGCATGATGAGGAGGCAGCACGGCTGTTATCGCAACTGGCGACGCTTTCAGATGCTGAAGTGGAGGAGTGGCTGGGGCTGTTATTGCCGGCAGAAGGCGGAAAGTAGGGTCGAGAGAAAAACGGCAGCGCGGAAACCTATGACGCCTGTCATGTCTTTCCATGCTAATAGACACTTTTTTGTCTGCCGCCGCCCCAAGCCGCAAAAAACGGTTTGGAGAAAATAATCTGGTTTGATAAGATGTGTTCCAGCATGGTTCTTGTCTTGAGCAGAAATGCTTTGGTGAAAACCGTACAAATCAACGATCGGTGGGACGCGTGCGTCAAGTTTGCGGGGCAGCAGCAAACGATCGGTGGGGATCAGGCAGCGTTATTTGATGAAAGTGGCGCTGACCAGAGGCACATAATTAAAGGAGATGCCGGCATCCGGTTTCACTACCAGCAAACTGTCCACATTGGCACAGGTAGACGTTCAGGAGATCGGGACAGTTGTTTGTTGGCGTTGAAGACAAGAACAGCTTAACAATGTAAGACCTGATCGGTATGAATTGCATAGGGATTAAAAGTACGCCCACCAGCAAGCACGCCGCCTGGCGTTTCCGGTATGTCTGGCGTATGCGTAGTTTGATGCTGCGTGTGGGCGTCCTGGCGCGTTACGTCTGGCAGTACCTATAAACGAAGGGCGTAGTCAGGGCTGATGTATGGTAAACACGCAACCCCATAACGATACGCGGCAAAGCCAACCGGCTGCCGGGCGGCGGCTGCGCATTGTGCGCGGCATCTGGCTGGATCAGTTGTGGTATTGGCATCATATTCGTCCCCAGTTGAATGAGCGGCAGCGGAGTCGGAAACTGCTGCTGCAAGCGCTGTTACAGACAACCGGCCTGAGTTTGTTTTTAAGCGGGCTGGCAGGTGGGGCGCTGCTGATTATTCTGGGGCACGTTAACTGGTTCACTTTTTTGCAAGGCGGGATGGCGGGATGGCTTGCCGGCATTTTACTTGTCTTGCTTTCTCTGTTGTTATCCGGCCCGGCTGCGGGCGTGGCGCGTATGGTTCTATTTACGCCCCTGTTGGCTCTGGCGGGTATCCTCTCTTTCACTATTGAACGAGAAATCGCCCTCCCCGCAGGATTGGTCGGACTGGCTATCGCTGCCGGCATAGACCGCAGCCTCCTCACAGGTAAAGACCCAGATTGGTTTCTCAGCGTAGGTCTTAGCCTGGCCTCTATTTATGTTAACCGCGCAGACCTGCCGGTCGCCCTGGTAACGGGCGTTTTGGTTGGGGTCAGTTTTTATTTCGGCCAGTTGTGGGCGGTGCGGCAAGAGCTTGACGCCGCAACCAGGCAGCGTCTGGCCAGACCGTACCCATCTACCAATCGGAAAAGGTAACCACTAATCAGGAGATCTCCCCATGAAGTTCACGCGCCGTATGCGAACTCAACTGTACAAATTTTTGTCTGTGCTTTTGAGCCTTGCTCTTTTCTCCCAGACGCTGTTCCCCTCCCCCGCTCGCGTGCGCCCGGCCGCCGCAGCGGCTTCCACCAGTCAAGTGGTTATTCCGGCGGCGAACCTGGCCAGCGGCACAGCGGCGCAGCAGGCTGTCGCCTCCCTGCCGGCAGGGGTGACGGATTCTTTGGTCAAAGCAGGCTTTGCGGGTATATCCAACAACGTTCTCTTCAACCCCTTTGCCAATCCCGCTTACAATCCAGAACCGCCTGTATTGGCCCGTCCCCTTTCCCTGTCCAAAGTGCAATCTGCTTACATCGTGGATACGGTAATCTCCAATACCCTGGTGGTAACGTTCACGGTCACCAATAATCAGGCAGCAGCCATCCGGCCAGACATTGATACCAGCGGCGGCATCACGCAAACGATGGCCAGTCTGGCAGCCGTGGACTATTCCAACGATCCGAATGTGATTCACAACGTGCTGTTGGCGGACACGCTTTTGCCGGCAAATGCCACGCTGCTCCAATCATCTATTCCCCCAGACCGCCAGGGGGATACCCTGGCCTGGAACCTGGGCGATATTTTGCCGCGGGAAAGCGCCAGCCTGGTGCTGAAGTTGCAAATCCCGGCTACGCCGATTGATTTTGTAGACCTGGACACGGGCGCAGGCGTTTGGGGAACATTGCAAGATGCGCCAGTGAATGCGGGCGCTTCACCCATCCGTCTCGTTCCCGCCAGCTTCGGCGACTGGCTCAAGTGGACTATTGACGCCGACTATTACGACGCATACGTGGTAGATAAAGCGGCTGAACTTGGCGGCGACCCCGATGCCATGTTTGCGTATGTACGTTCGTTGGGATTTGAAAGTTATCAGGGCAGTTTGCGCGGCGCACGCGGCACGTTGTGGAGTGGCGCGGGCAACGCCATGGACCAATCCAGTTTGCTGATCGCCCTGCTGCGCAGCAACGGCATTCCTGCCCGCTACGTCCAGGGGCCCCTAAGCCAGACGCGCACGGAAGAACTCATTCTCTCTATGTTCCCCACCCCCGCCAGCTTGCAGGGGTACATTGACACGGGCGTGGGATTGAGCGATCCGGCTAACGATCCCGACCTGATCGCCGAAACGCAAGACCACTGGTGGGTGCAAGCCTACCTCAACGGCGCGTGGGTAGACCTGGACCCCAGCTTCGGCTATGCCAATGTGGGGGATATGTTTGCCGACAGCATGACGGCCGTTTACGACGAAACGCCAGATAGTCTACGCCACAAAGTAACGGTCAGATTGAAGGTAGAAGATTACCATCCGCTCAACATTGGCGGCGGCTCCCCCGGCTTTGCCTATTCCTACCCGCTCAATGAGTCCCTGAATAGCGTCGAATTGGTAGGGCGTCCGTTGACCTTGCAACATCTGGTTAACAGCAACAGCCAGGGCGGTCTGATCTTCTCCTATGTGCAGCATACCTACGAGCCATACTTGATTGTGGGCGACTCGGAGGCGTACCTGGAAGGTGAATCATTCCAGGAGCTTATCTCCAATTTCCCATTTGGCACTTTCATGATCACGGCGGAATGGCTGACGCTGGACGTGCAGACGCCTGATGGAACCGTTGAGTCCTTCCAGCGCACTATCTTTGACAGCGTGGGCGTGGCGGCGCGGCAGGGCGGCGGCATACTCCCCGTGGAAATGTCAGGGGATTCCCCGCCCAAAG
>CAZDSN010000360.1:0-5001 GCA_964507675.1 uncultured Ardenticatenaceae bacterium
CCAGTGTCCACCACAACAATGCGCCCGTCAGCAAGAAAGTCAGGGTAAGGATAGCTTTGAAGGAGAGCAGGTTGAGCCACAAATTCCCTGGCGCTGCCCCGGTGACCGCCCCGGCGATCAGCTCCCAAACAGGCCCATAGGGCGTTGTTTCGCCCGCCCATTCTCCTGCCAATGGTAAATAGGGGTCATCAGGAAAAGCGCTCGGCGGCATTTCGTATGGGTTTTGCCCATAGGCGCTTTGCACTCGCCCGCGAATGGCGTAACGATAAAGATCGGTGGCGTTGATGGGGAACGTCGTGAGCAGGGGGAGAGCGAACAGCAGCGAACCGAACAGGATGGTCAGGAGGGGGCGGCGGGGCAAATGCTGCCTGACGCGCTCATGCGCCAGGGCGTGCAGTCCAAACAAACCACATAATAAGGCGCCATACCCCAGGCCCGCCGCCAGCGTTGGCGAAAAGCTGCGCACATCTAACAGCGGCGCGCTGGCATGGTGGGGATAGAATGGGAACCACCACCGCAGCAGCCAGTAACCAGCCAGGCTCAACAGGAAAATGACCCACAGGGGAAGTTGGCGCAAACGATCCAGCACGGATTAAGGAAGATTTGTGACACGAATGGCCCGAATTCTCACCACTGCCCCCTCTTTTAAGCAATTGTGGCTCACGTGTCGGCCAGTTGGCTGCGTTTCTTAATGGGCACCACCAGGGTTACAGCCGACCCCCGGCCAGGCACGGAATCTACTTTAATCGAACCTTCGATGCGTTCCGCCCGTTCGCGCATGTTTACCATGCCCAGACTGCCCCGCGCTGTATAGTTGGCATTGACCTCGCTGACGTCAAAGCCAACCCCATCATCCTGCACGCGAGCGACAAACAAGTCGCCCTCCTGCCAGAAGCGTACTTCGATGACATTGGCTTCGGCGTACTTGCGGGCGTTGCCCAACGCTTCTTCAATGATAGAAAAGACCACTGTTTGCGTCTGGCGATCCAGGAGTTCTGCATATTCACCGCCAACCAGGCGCATTTTGATCTTGTCTGTTTCGCGTATTTTGTCTATGGCTGCTTCTACGGCAGCCGCCAGCCCATCTGATTCCAGTACCAGCGGCCGCAGGGCAAACAACATGCTGCGTATTTCTTTAGATGTTTGCTTGGCCAGCCGTTCTACTTTGATCAGTTCATCCAGCGCCTGCCGCGGATTTCTAACCATCAATGAACGCACAAAGTTGATGTGCATGGCAATGGCGGCAATGCTTTGTGTGGGACCATCGTGTAAACTGCGCGCCAGTTCCTTACGCGCTTCTTCATCCGCTTCGATCAGGCGTTGTTTTTCGGCGCGGAGGGCTTGATAAAGCTGGGCGTTTTGCAAGGCGATCACCGATTGATCGGCCACCGCTTTGAAAAATTCCAGGTGGTCTTGATCGAATTGCACGCCAAACTCTGTCCCCACCATCATGGCCCCAAATATCTGGAAGCCGGCGCGCAGTGGCACGCATACGGCGCTCTGGCAGGAGTGGAAGGCAATAAATTTGCGCAGCTCAGGGTCCTGAGCAGGTTTGTCAATGCTCACCGGCTCGGCGCTTTTGAAGGCCTCGGCCAGAATGCCGGCACGGTCTCCCACTTCCTGTTCAAAATCCCGGGCGGCAAAGCGGCGCGCCGCTACCGGAACCAGTTTCCCTTCTTCATAGAGGAAAACAGCCCCCACCAACGATTGGGCGGGCATACCCAGTTCCACCAATACCAGGCTGGAAACATCCAGGGCTACATCCATCACCCTCTCGAAACTAAGAGTGGCGCTGATGGTTGAGGCCATTTGCTGCAGCGCTCTGGCCCGATTGCTGGCTACCCGCAGTTTATTTAACTCTTCATCAATGCTAACCAGGGTAACGGCCTGCGTCTGGCGGCCTATCTGGTTGACGGCAAGACCAACCAACAAACCCAGCACCAACAGCGCTGCGGCAGCCAGCGCCAGCGCGGGCAGCCAGTCAGCCGCTTCATTTTGCCAAAACGTGGCGCGCAACCCCCAAAACAGGGCAATCAGACCCAGCAGGCCAAAACAAAACAGGATGAGGACCATCCAGTTCAGGCGACGGAACCCCTCACGGAGGAGGGTGGCGGCGTTTTTCTTCTTGTGCATAAGTTTTCAATCTAGCCAACAAGATCAGACTACGCTGCACCATTATACAGAACATAGACCAAAATTCGATAGGATGAAGGCGTCATTGCGACCTGGTTTATGGAACAGGTGACTGTTCACAAATAACCTGGCGTTTTCATTAGACCTTATTGGCAATAAAGGTTCTCCAGAGAGAGCGGACAGGTCTCCAAGACCTGTCCGGTCTTATATTTATCACTGTATGGGGAGCGATATGCCAGGAGACCAGTGCACTCCTGTCGCTCACTGATAAACGGACAGCTATCGGGTGATTGTCCAGAGATGACTTCCCGATTAAGAAGTTCAGCTTCTACTGGCTGACCTGTGCTGCCGCCGCCAGGGCCTGGGCGATCTGGGCAGCTATGAAAGCGTTGTGGCGCAGCAGCGCTGTATTGGCTTGCAGGCTGGCTCCTTCTGTCAACTGGGCCACACGCTCTAGCAGCCAGGGGGTGGCCGCCGGACCATGAATGCCGGCAGCTTCTGCCTGGCGGGTGGCGGCGGCGATAGCGGCTGCGGCCAGGTCAGGCGGTAATTCGTCTGCTGCCGGCACGGGCACGGTGACGAGGGTGGCGGAGTGCAACTGCAGGCGGCGGCGGGCCTGAATCACGGCAGCCACTTGCGCTGGCGTATCCAGGCGCACATCCACGGGCAAACCGCTGCGCTGGCTGTAGAATGCCGGCATTTCATCCGTACCATACCCAATTACTGTTACCCCGTTGGTTTCCAATACCTCGCGCGTAGCCGGCAAATCCAAAATGGCTTTTGCTCCACTGCATACGACCGTCACTGGCGTGCGCCCCAATTCTTGCAAGTCGGCGCTGACGTCAAAAGGGTGTCCGCGATGCACCCCGCCAATCCCGCCCGTGGCAAACAACTCAATGCCTGCCTGGTAGGCAACAATCATAGTGCCCGCCACAGTGGTGGCTCCGTCTTCCGCCAGGGCCAGAGCCAGCGGCAAATCGCGCCGGCTGCACTTGCGCACAGCCGCCCGCGGGCGCTGCCCCAGGTACAGAAGCTGAACCTCGGTCAGTCCCACATAAACTTGGCCCTGCAAAATGGCAATAGTTGCCGGCTGCGCTCCCCCGGCACGCACAGCCGCTTCAATGGCCATCGCTGTTTCCACATTTTGCGGATAGGGCAGCCCATGGGTGATCAGCGTACTTTCCAAAGCTACCACAGCCTCGCCATCCCGCAGCGCGGCGGCAATTTCTGGTTGAATATGTAATAGCAGGTTCATATCTGACGCTTATTCATCCTTTGTTAATAAAAAAACAGGGAGATGGGGGTGTTTATTTACAGTGAATATGCCGCTATACTGTAGGCTGTACAATTGCCATGCGGTTGATTTCATGCAGAATGCCCATTGAAAGGTAACAGGCTTCTTATTAAACTGCAAAACATAATGGTTGACGATATTAAATCAGTTAACGAATTCAAACAAGCGCGGCGGCAGGCCCGCCGCCAACAATTAGCTACCCTTTGGGGAGGGCGCGATCTGACGCTGCTGCCCTTTGAAACGATCCGGGCGCAGCTCAAACAGCGAAACCCGATGTATCGTGGCATCCAGGAAATCCCGATCAAAAAAATCGTAGGCAGCGTTGGCCGCTATCGCGAGTTCAACCGCAGCTTCCAACCGCTGAACGACAGCCTGCAGCACCGCTGGGTCAATATTCACTCCCTGGCGGTTTCGCCCCGCGGCTGGCAACCTATCGAAGTCTATAAAATCGGCGGCGTTTACTTTGTGAAGGATGGCAACCACCGCGCCTCGGTAGCCCGATCTATGAGCAATGAAGTGATCGAAGCGCATGTGTGGGAATTCCCAGAGACAATACAGATTGGTCCCGAAGATTCATTGGACGAGGTGTTGATCCGGTTTGGCAAGCACAATTTCATGGAAGCTACCCACCTGGATGAAATCTACCCGGAAAATCACATAGAAGTTACTACTCCGGGACGGTTCACGGAACTGCTGGCTCAGATCGAAGATGTGCAGGCCAAGCTCTCTTACATTGATCGCCAGGAAATGTCTTATCATGAAGCGGTCGCTGCCTGGTATGACATGGTTTATTTGCCTGTGGTGCAAATCATTCATGAGGCGGGATTGCTGGAGAACTTCCCCGAACGCACTGAAACAGATTTGTTTGTCTGGCTGTCCCTACACCGTGAAAATATTGTTGAGCAGTTTGCGCTGAACCCGGATAGCTCATTGGAAGAAATAGCCCAGACGTTGGCCCGCGAGTACAAAGAAGGTCGCCTGGATAAACTGGCAAGACAGGTGCTGCCGCGCCCGGTGCGGCGGCTGTTAGGGCAGGAAGCGCCGCCTCCCTGGCGTTTTCTGGACGAATCCGACGGCACCATCACCATTGAGTATGATGAGGACGAACCGGCGCCGGCGGAAATAGAAGTGAATACGTATGAGGAGAACGCCATGTTGATCAAAAATTACACGAGAACAAGAAAATTTTGCCGGGTGACTTTCAAACTGCCGGCAGCAGTTGCCGCCGAAACAGCGCATCTGGTGGGCGATTTTAATGATTGGGACACCGCTTCCCACCCTATGGAAAAATTGAAGGATGGCAGCTTTAGTCTTACCATTTCGCTGCCGACCGACAAATCATACCGTTTCCGCTATTTACTGGATGGGAACCGGTGGGAAAACGATTGGGCTGCCGATGCTTATGTGCCTAACCAATATGGCAGTGACGACTCACTGATCAAGTTTGAGGAGCAGCCTGCAGACTGATTCCATTGCCGCCGGGTTGGTTTGGTGGCTGTGCCGGCATTTGGGGGGAAATAGCTGTCAGGTTTGGCATTTCGTATGGACAATGCCATAATTGACTTGTTGCCTGT
>CAZDSN010000361.1:0-4990 GCA_964507675.1 uncultured Ardenticatenaceae bacterium
CATTTACCAACCGCAGCAGCGGTCCTCGTTTCCGTGGCAGTGACTTGGCTGGCCCATAGAACTTTGGCGTATCCAGACTCAAGTTCAGGAGGTATTGGAAGTCGCTGTACTTCTCTGGCGGCACTTCTACCCCCACTTCAGCCAGACGACCTACCCAGAAGTCCCAACCAACCCAATCAGACTTCATGCGTTCATGCACCAGAGCCGCTAACCCTGGCTCAATGAGTACCAGTTTATCCACCCGTTCCGGGTTCATAATGGCATAATGCAGGCAAACGTCGGCCCCAAAGCTGTGCCCGACAATGTGCGCCTTTTCAATTCCCAGGGCATCCAGCAGCCCCTTCAGGTCGCCCGCCAGTTCTTTTGTGGTGTAACCCTTGGGTGTGCGCGTGGTAAAGCCGTGGCCGCGCATGTCCAGTGTGGTCATCCGGTAGCTGTCGCGCATTAAGGGAACCATGCGCAGGTGCCATACCGCCAGATTGCCCAGCAGACCGTGGACCATCACTACGTCCGGGCCTTCACCGACCTGCCAGTAATGTACATTGATGTCGTTAACTTCTACGTTGGACAAATCTAACCTCCAGAATCATCAGAAGTAGCAGGTTACTACAGTCGCCTAAACGCGGCTACACAAATACCTGTACCTTTTGCTGATGGTCAACTGCGAGCCTTACGCCGCAATTGTTTGTTGTTTTAGCAATTCCATCAAAAGATCGTCTTGACGGATTCTGCCTTCTCTAATCTATATACCCCAGTTCCATCAGGCGCGCCAGAATGGCGGCTTCAGCGTCCTCGTCGTACAGTTCACCATAACCATCTTCTGACTCAGCACTGCCGGCAGCCGTTGTCGGTGCAGCCGTTTGCACGGGATGCTGGCGTTGGTGCGCCTCTTCGTAGATCTCACCGGGTACACGCCCTTCCAGGTCACTGGGTATGCCCATGTCCAGGCTATACAGTAGAATGGGAGTGATGTCCAGGATGGACAGTTCACCCGCATTCAAACCAGCCTGCAGCCCCGGCCCCTTGCCAATAAAAATCCCCAGCGGGCGATGAGTGCCTTCGGGTTTGGCGCGAGGCTTCAGGGGCGCATCTGCCGGCAAGATAGACACCAGACCGCCATCTCGCAGCACCAATGTCAAATCAGGGGCCAGCTTTTGCGCTGTGCCGGCAAACGCCTCTTCCTGGGTGTGAATTTCCACTACGATGGGTTCACCCGTCTGCGCATCTTTGAACGCATACAGTTCAGCCATTAACCGGGCGCGAAATGCTTCATACCCGGCTGCCGGCACGCCCGGATCGCCTGGATTTTCCGCTTTAAGGATGTGAATACCATTGCTGGTAGGCGTAGAAGCGTACGCCACAGTTTTGCTCCAATCAAACCAATGAATATGGCGCGATAAATGCCCCATGCCCAATGTGCCGCCGCTGGTATCAATAGACAGGTTTTCCACCCAGGTCAGATACCCGTGATCGGCCAGCCACTTGTTGATGTGGAACACTTCGGTGGTGGCCCCAAAACCGTGATCAGACGCCAGGAAAATGGCAGCTTCTGGTCCGGCCAGTTCCACCAGTTGGCCTATTGCCTGGTCGAGTTTATGGAAGTAGTTAAAGCACATGTCGCGAATGCGCATCTCTTCCGCTGTGGGGTTGGCCGGCCAATAGGCAGGGTCAATGAAGCGCCACAACAGATGGCCGATCTTGTCCGGGCCATCGAATAAGACGGCCACCAGGTCGGATGGTTCGTTCTCCATCAGGTAACTGGCAACTTTGAGCCACTGCTGCTCGCGACGAGTGTGCAGTTCGATCCAGGCGGCGTATTCTTCTTCGGCAGCTCCCTCAGTGGCTTTGGCTTCCAGAGCCATATCCATGGCTAACTCGCGTACGTTAAAGCCTGGCAGCGCCTTGAGGCGGTCGTAGAGGTCGTTGGGATGGCAGCCCAGGCGGAGCTGCCGCCAGGGAATCCAACCTGCTACCACGTGCCCATTCAACTCCGGCGCGGGGAACATCAGGGGAAAATTAAGGACGGTTACGCTCAGGTCATTCTTGTTGACCATGTTCCATACGGTTTCGGTGCGTACGTCCTTGGAAGTGGAAAACTCAATTTTTTCGCTGTCGGCGGCGGATTTCTGAAAGAAATCAAAAATGCCATGATGGCCTGGGCGGCGGCCTGTCATCAGGGATGTCCAGGCAGGCGGGGTCAATGCCGGCACAATCGTCCGCAGCCTCGCCCGTACCCCTCCATCCACCAATGACTTCAGGTTGGGCATAAGGCCCTGCGCCATGAAGGGGTCCAACACAGTGAACGTTGCCCCATCCAGGCCTATCAATAAACTCTTACAACTCATCACGTTACTCCGTTTGTGGCGTCACGTGGTTTGATACGTCACGCCATTGTCAGGCAATTCAATTGACGTGTTGGTACGTGAAGTCAACCCATTCCGCCACCGAGACATCGTTAAACTCGCGCTGACCAATCTCTGCCAGGAAATCAGCGTAGGGAACGGGACGATTGTAATGCTCCACGATCGAATTGCCTAAGACGACGACATCCAGCGACTGCAAATTCAAGCCACGGAACAAGAGCGTTTCGGGGGTAACCTCACCATCGTAATCCCAGTCTTCTGCCAGTTGTGCCAGCAGATTCAATACGTAGGCAAGCACCTCATCTCTGCTATGGGTCATATTCTAATACTCTCTCTTCTTTGATCTCAACGGCGCTGACAAATTAACTGCCCTTTTGCCGTTTGTGGTCTGCCATTTAAGGTTTTCTAGCCTGCTCGCAAATGGAAAGCGGTGAAAGCACCCCCAGCCCGGACGAACATGCTACATAAGCATACCTCAATTAACGGCAGTGGCAATAATAAATCCTTCATCTTGCACCGTTACCGCAGTCAGGGTGCGGTCGCGCAGTTGGGGAAATTCCTGGCCCATTCGCGCAGAGGCCTCAAGTTCAATCACGCCGTCCTGCGGATGGATGCGCCGGGCAATGAAGCTTAACGGGCCGTGAGCCATGCCCTGCCCTATGGCTTTGCCGACTGCCTCTTTAGCGCACCACAACCGTAAATCCCAGCGCTCACTGTCCGGCTGCCCTGACCGGGCCAACAGCGCCTGTTCCTCAGGCGTAAAGGCAGCGCTGGCAAATTCCGCCAACTGTCGTTCCTCCGGTTCCATGTCCATACCAACGCCGCCGCCCTGGCTGGCCACAGCCGCGGCCACCCCTGCCGTATGCGTAATGGAAATTTCGATAGGTTGGTCAACCTGGCTCAGCCAGTCGCCCTGAACGATTGGCCGTCTGTTCTCATCTTGCCCAATTTCAATGTCGGCCGGGCAGAGGACAATTCCGTACTTTTGCTTGAGCAGATGCCGCACCGCATCTTTAGCCGCTGTGCGTCCCAGCAGCCACTCGATACGCCGTTTGGGCGGCCCCTCCATGCTGCGCCAGAAGGCGCGTTCACGGGGATTAAGGGTCAGGTGGGCCAGCACTTTGCCCCACAAACCAAACGAAGCGTCGAAGAAACCTTCGGGAAATTCAGGGACCCGCACCGCCACTCCGTCAGCGCCCAACCCGGCCTGCACAGTTTCCCAGGGCAAACTGAGCATGGCCGCCGGAGGATTCAACTCAAAGCGATAAAAGTGCCAGGTCAGGCCATAGAAACGCTTGTCTTCCCAACTGAGAAGCTGCATCCACATATTGCCTTGCGGGTCAACGATATCAATGTCAGAGTAGGTACGACCATCGTCGGTTAGATTGACATGAGCGCGGAAGATGGCCTGCTCCGGGTGACGAATAGGCGGCCGGTAGAACCGGATTTCACCCAGGCGATACGGGAAGATGATAAATCCCTCTTCCAGATTTTCCATCGTCCACAGCCCTACGACTTGCCCGGCTGCGTCCAGAATGGCCGGATCGGTGATGAAATCAGGCTGGCGATCCTGGAAGTGGTGATCGCGCGGCAGCGCCTGTAAGGTAGCTTCCAGGCCATTGTCACCGGTGCGTCTGACGCCAGCGATGGCCCGAAAATCAGTTCCATGGAATAACCCTTCAGCGTAAATGTTGCCTGGATGCCAGCGTGAGGGGTGCTCATTTGTCAACTGCAGCGGCTGGGGCGTAGGGGCATCCGGGTAGGCCTGGCCAAACACCATGGTGCCTTCGATCAGCGGCATCTTGATGTTGGAGCCGGGTTCACCATCGGCCAGGTGTAGCCGCACGTCTACCTCGTTATTTTTGGCGCCTGTCTTGCGCCTGGCCACCAGCCGCAGCGTCAGGGTATCGTTTTCGACGATGACCCAGCGATAACCGCGCACTTCTTTCATGCCTATTAACAACTGGTCAGGAATGAGTGTGGCGGCGGTTTCCGCCAGAATCTCCATGCTAACCGTGAAGGGGACCACGGGCAGGCCAATGAGTGATTTATCATTCACTGAGATGTCTCGCCCCAGCGTGTGGTGGTGCAAGAAGGTGTCTTTTTGCAGGTCAAGTTTGCAGATGGCTACCAGTTGTTGGCCAGGCGTGATGCTTTCTATCTCGCGGACAAACGGATATTTCGGCAGCGTCTGCGGCTCGAATATGGGAGAGGCTGCTTTAACCAGGGTGGGGTCCGCGCCCACATTTTGAGCCATTGCCGTTACCATTTCTTGCAAGGTACGTAGCGTAGACACCTGATCCATTTGCTCAGGTCCGATAAGCTGCGTGGCTTCATTGAACGCGCCCAGGATTTCCACGCGCTTAATGGAATCAATCCCCAGGTCGGCTTCCAGGTCTGCCGTCATATTCAGCAGTTCCGGCGGATAACCGGTCCGTTCGCTGACCAGTTGCAGCAGCGAGTCGGCAATTTTAGCGGCGGTCCAGGCAGGTGCGGCGGGGGGGCTGGCTGGTTTTGCTGTCACTGGCTGGACCGGTGGTTGAATAACAGGCGCAGCCGTTGGTGCTGGCGACACTGCTTGAACCAGCGGAGCAGGTACAGCGGCAGGCAGGGCGGGAGAAGCGAAC
>CAZDSN010000362.1:0-4977 GCA_964507675.1 uncultured Ardenticatenaceae bacterium
GCAGCCGTCTGGCCCGCAAGGACAAAATGCCCGGCTGAGGTTGAATCGAGTTCAATAACAGGCGCTGCCGCTCAGGTTCCCGTAGGTGGTGCAGCCTGGTTGTGTTCTACAGTAAAATCCGCAGTCTGTTTGTCGCCTGACAGATACGGGAACCACGACGCAGACAAACGCACAAAGAAGAGGAACGAGCATGAGAATTATAATGGACGACGCTGGTGACATTCCGCCCGAACTGGTAAAAAAGCACAACATTGTTGTTGTTCCTGTCAACATCCATTTTGGCACAGAAGAGTTTTTATCTGGTGTGGAGATGGATTTGCCGGCATTCTACCGCAAGGTAGAGACTATCAGCAGCAGCAATTTCCCCAAGACCTCCCAACCAAACCCATATCAGTTCGAGGTTGCCTATCGTGACATCATAGCCAAAGGCGAAACCGAAATTTTGGTCGTAACGGTCAGTGAAAAGCTGAGTAAAACCTATGCATCGGCGATTGCGGCCAGCAAAGAAGTAGAAGGGCAGGCTACCGTCCACGTCTTTGACTCTCTGTCTGGCTCTATTGGCCAGGGTTTCATGGCTCTCGAGGCGGCGCGTATGGCCGAGGCTGGCGCCAGTTACGCCGATATTTTGAAGCGACTGGAATACATGCGCGAGAAACAGGTCATAGCCCTCCTCATTCACAGCCTGGAGTTCGCGGTCAAGGGTGGTCGCGTCAGCGCGCTTCGTTCCACAATGGCCTCGCTGCTGAATATCAAACCCTTGATGCAGTTGAAGCAGGGCGAGATTGTGGAAGCAGGTAAAGTGCGCACACACAAGAAAGCCATACAGTTCATGGTTGACTTCGTGAAAGAGAAAGTTGGAGATCAGCCGGTGAAACTGGCTTACATCCATGCCAATACACCTGGCGGCGCGATTGAGCTAAAGCAACTGGCTGGCCCTGGCTTCAATACAACCGAAGAACTGACTGTGGATTTGTGCGTGGCTGTGGCCATCAATTTAGGCCCGGGAACTCTGGGGCTGGTGGCGATTCCTGAGTAGTCGCTGGTTGTGACTGGTTGGCTAGCACGGCTATATAACGAACCACTCCTTGTGCAAGCGCTCTTTGCAAGAGGTCAAGATGGCGCAAGTATTAGAAGAAATCCTGACCGCACATGCGGATGATTTGAATCGGGGCACAGATACAACTGAAAGCCTGATGGCGCAGTATTCAGTGCTGTTCCCCGAACTGCCCACTCTGTTATACCTGGGCAAATTGTTAAAAAAAGCGCTGGCGCCTGTAAAACCACGCGCCGCTTTTGCGCGCCAGTTGAAGCAGCAGTTATTGTATAGCCTGCCGGCAGAAGTAGTCGCCACACCTCCACCAGCTCGCCTTATGCTTGTTGGCGCAGCCGTTGGTTCCGCCTTATCCCTGGCGGGAGTTGGGCTGCTTTTGCTGCGACGGGCGCGCCTGATTGCGCGGCAGACGGCCCCGGTGACGTCCGGGGCGACTCGTTGACGCCCACGGTGTGGCCGAAGATTAAGACGAAACGACAGCCACGATAATGGCTGCCGCGAATGACAAAGGTACTACTAACATAAACGTGGACTGCGCCTGGAATTGTCGCTTTGGCGCGGTTCACGTTTGCATTTCCGCATTTGCCGTACATTGTGCTTGTGATAAAATGCACATAATCTGGCTGTGCTACAGTCAAAATGCTGTGACGCCTGATATGGGCTCATCCGTTTACAAATAGGGAATTGACGGATGAGGGCGGCCTACCGCGTTGACGCTTCATGTCGGCGACATCCTTGTGTCCTACAACCATTTCTCAAACAGCGGCACCATCGGGTATAATGCCCGCTGTTTGGTGCGATTGTTGGCGAAAACCGGGATAACTGTATGAATCATAAAAAACATCTTGCCATTGCCTCTGCTTTGGTTGTGCTTCTCTCGGGCGTCACCTATCTCATTCTAGACGCCATTTACCAGCTTCCTCCAGCGAACAGCGCGGAAGCTGTGCCCATTGATGAATTATTCCGGGGTCATTTTATATTGATCGCCTTCCTGTTTGCCCTGGTGGTGGTGTTTATGGGGTACAGTCTGGTGGTGTTTCGCCGCCGCCCGGGCGATGACAGCGATGGTGAATTCATTCATGGCAGCAACTCGCTGGAAGTGGCCTGGACGGTCATCCCTCTGTTTCTGGTGGTTGGCTTTGGCGTGTGGGGCTGGAATGTTTTGGATGAAGTGACAGAGGCAAAGCCCAATGAGATAGTGGTGGAGGTAACCGGGCAGAAATGGCAGTGGTCATTCCACTATCCCGAATTGGGGGAATATGCCAATACGCCTGATCTGGTTGTGCCAGTGAACACCACCATCCGCCTGGAGATGGAATCGCGCGACGTCCTCCATTCTTTCTGGGTGCCTGAATTTCGGGTGAAGAAAGACTTACTGCCTGGACAAAAGACGATCCTGCGTATTACGCCCACTGATGAAGGTGAATACAAGATTAGCTGCGCTGAGATTTGCGGGCAGCGTCACGCTTACATGCAGGCTGATGTGCGTGTTTTGTCGCCCACAGAATATGCCAGTTGGGAAAGCGAAATCCTGGCCATAGCCAGTTTGCCGCCGGCAGAGCAGGGTCAGCGCCTGTGGCAGGCCAACTGCTCTAGCTGCCACAGTCTGGATGGCACGACCTTAGTGGGACCAACCTGGCAAGGCATTTACGGACGCCAGGAAACGTTGACCGATGGCGGCAGCGTGGCGGTGGACGATGAGTACATCCAGGAATCTATTTATGAACCGAATGTCAAAATTGTGGCTGGCTTCCAACCCAATTTAATGCCTCAAAATTATGCTACTATCTTGTCTGATCAGGATGTGGCAAACATCATCGAGTTCATGAAAACGCTGGCTCAGCCGTAATACCTCCAGCTACAGAAGCATGAGGCCTCAAAGCGAGGGTCTCGAAGCCAGGGTCTCGCTTCGAGGGATACAAAGCGCGTTGGGTAAGGAGAACACGTTATGAGAATTTTGCTGAGACTGGGATTAGTTCGCGGCATCGTGGGCCAGGTTGTGGGCACCTTGTTGGGGATGGCGCTGGTTGCCGGCATTCGCCGCGCGGCTGGTTTACCAGAGGATTTTGAAGCCGCTCTGGTGCTGGGGGCCCTCTTTGGCGTCATCACTTTTTTGCTGGCCTCTGGCGTCCTGAATGACTGGATTAAGTGGAGCATGGGGCGCAAAACCCCCATGCGTCATGGGCCTCCTGAACACGCGCCCACCTGGACCCGTTATTTTAGCGTAGATTACAATCACAAAGTCATTGGCATTCAATACGGCGTGACCGGCGTTATTGTTTTGCTGGTCGGGGGTTTGTTGGCTATTATCTTTCGCCTGGAGCTCTCCTACCCGGGTATGCAGTTCCTGGAACTGGACACTTACAACACCCTGTTTAGCGCGCATGGCATCATTATGATTGCCAGCATTTTGCTGGGCGTGGGAGCCATGATTAACTACCTGGTTCCCTTGATGATTGGGGCGTCGGACATGGCTTTCCCCCGCCTGAACGCCTTTAGCTACTGGGTGGGTGTGCCGGCAGCGGTGTTGTTAATTGCCGGCATCTTCATTGGCGGCTGGGATACCGGCTGGGTAGCTTACCCACCGCACAGCACCACCACGCCCAACATTGGCGTATCCCTCTTCTTGCTGGGCTTTTGGATTAATGGCTTTTCCTCCATTGCCGGGGCCATTAACGTCCTGGTGACCGTAGCCACGATGCGCGCTCCAGGGATGAGCCTGTTCCGTATGCCCATTTTTGTGTGGGGGGCTGTTTCTGCGGCCCTCATCCAGTTCTCCGTTACCCAAACAGTAGGTCTGGCGCTGCTCATGGTGATCACCCAACGCCTGTTGGGCATGGGCTTTTTTGATCCGGCGTCCCCTGCCGGCATCCCCGGCGGCAACCCGCTCCTGTACCAACACCTTTTCTGGTTCTACTCCCATCCGGTTGTCTACCTCTTTGTACTGCCCGGTCTGGGCGTGATCAGCGAACTGCTGCCCGTCTTCTCCCGCAAACCTCTTTTCGGTTACAAAGCGATTGCCCTGGCCAGTCTGGGCATTGCTTTCGTGGGTTTCCTGGTGTGGGCGCACCACATGTTTGTGTCTGGCATGAGCGACACGCTGCAGCGTGTCTTCATGGTATCCACCATGCTGGTCGCCGTGCCCACAGGCGTTAAGTTCTTCAGTTGGATTGGTACCGTCTGGGGGGGGAAGCTCACCTTTCCGACGCCCATGCTCTTTGTGCTGGGGGCCATTTCCGTCTTCCTGATTGGCGGCCTGACAGGGCCTATTCTGGCAACCGTGCCCACTGACATGCACTTGCACGACAGTTACTGGGTGGTCGGTCACTTCCATGCTACCATGTTTGGCGGCTTCATCTTCCCCTTCTTTGCCGCCCTCTACTATTGGTATCCCAAGATAACGGGACGAATGTACAATGAAAAGCTGGGCAAGCTGCACTTCTGGCTCATGACGCCCGGCTTCTGGCTGATGAGTTTGGGCCAGATGCGCGCCGGCTTGATGGGCATGCGCCGCCGTATTGCCGACTACGATCCGGCTCTGGGCGTCACGCTGACGCAAACGCTCGTCACTTTTTCGGCGTTGATCATTGCCTGGTCGGTTCTGATCATGGTCTATAATCTCGTTGTCAGCGCCCGCCGCCAGCCATTGGCCTCTACCAATCCCTGGGGTTCGCGTTCGCCCGAGTGGCAAACGCCCACGCCTATTCCTGAACTGAATTACGACGCACCCATCGAAGTGGTGGGCGAGCCGTATGACTATGGTTTACCAGGTTCCGTCTACATTAAGACTCATGCAGCCCCTACGGCGGCTGCCGGCGACTGACCCCATGCGGGCTATAGGACAGGGATGCCCGATTTATGAAGGAGACAACATGAGCGGCGGCGCGTCATCATCAATGAAAATTTGTAGGCGTGGACAGGTTGGC
>CAZDSN010000363.1:0-4935 GCA_964507675.1 uncultured Ardenticatenaceae bacterium
CGTTTTGTGCAAAGTATTCAGGCCAACTTGCGCTATTGGCAGCGACAGACCAGCCACGCAGGGCAGGTGGACATAGGCGCATTAGACCGGGAAAAGGAGAATTTGTACCAGGCGGTCCAGTTTGGACTGCGTGTGTCCCAAACCCAGGCGCTGGCTGCGGAGTTGGCGCTTAATCTGTTTGAACTGGTGGATCAGGGTGGCTACTGGCAGGATTGGATTCCGATCATAGAACAGGCCCTGCACCAGGAGGGCGACATTAACCCACAGGTAGAAGCCAAGCTGCATCATCGTTTGGGCCAACTCTATCGCCGCCAACATCGCCTCCCTGAAGCCTGTCAGGAACACCAGACCGCTTTAACCATTGCGCAGCAGTTGGCTGACGAATTTCTGATGGCTGAAGCCTGTTTGAACCTGGGCCTTGTCTATAACGATCAGCGAGATTATGGCCGGGCCAGGGAAATGGGATTGGCTGCCCTGACCGGATTTAGCCAGACAGGCGCAGACGCTTATTGGGCCGCTAACAGCCACATTTTGATAGGGGTGGTGGATCAAGCGCTGGGGCATCTGGAAACGTCGCAGCAGCATCTGGCGCAGGCGGTGGCTATCTGGCGACAAATGGAACGCCCTTTGGAACTGGCTAAAACCCTGATCATGCTGGGCAACACCCATTTGAATGGTCGCCAATACGCCCAGGCTGAACAGATTTACCTGGAGGCAGAGAAGCTGCTGGCCGGCACTCTTAGTGAACACGATAAGATTCACTTATTGACTAACCTGGGCACACTGTATGCGAATACAGGCCGGCTGCCCGACGCCGAAGCTGCATTTCGGCGGGCCAACCTGACTTATCTGGAAGAAACCGGACAGACATACCAACTGGCGGTGCTGTTGGCAAATTTGGGGGATGTCTTGCTGGAACAGGGTAAGCCGGATGAGGCAGAGCCGCTGCTGCGTTTAAGCCTGGAACGTTTCATGGAGTTGGATGATCGTCTCCATGCCGGCAACGTCGTTGGAACCCTGGCTGCTGCCCTGGCAGGGCAAGGGAACGCGGCGGATGCGCGGCGTTATTACGCCCAGGCGTTGGTATTTTTAGACCAGTTTCCTCAAGTTGCTTTGGCGCAGCCGCTGCGCCAAAAGTTCGCCGCTGCGCAGCAGGCGCTGCTGGATTCAGCCAGCCCCGATAAGACAAGGTAGAGCGGGTTGCCAACCCGCTCAGGAAAATGCAGAGCAGATTACCAACCCGCCAATTCTGATGTTGTTTAACGACTGCGGTTTACCCAGGGCAAATAGGTGGGTTAGTGGGTATGCAGTCGTCCATAGAGTAGGACGCAGACTGGGTTAACGGCGTCAGGGTCAGGGCAATGGCCAGGGCCGCCAGCGCCACGAAACGGCTGATGGATTGAGAAAACTTCTTGAGCGCCACGATGTTCCTCCTCAAAGTGAAGGCTCATCGAATGCGACCGGTCAGAATCAGACGGCTGATCCTCTTGCAAGGCACTCAAGCGAGCATTTTGTTGTTAAGCTTCGAAGTTGCTTACATCTTACAAAAACCAGTGCCAGATTAACTGAGCCAGATCTGCGCGCTGGCTGACAGGTTTCTGATCACTCGACTGGGAAGGAAGACGGAAGAGAGTGCAAGAATCGGCCTTGAGGGGCTATTGCTGTTTTCGGAGGAACCATAAGCCATGGGAATGAATGCCAGGTGGCGCAGTTTGCCGGCAGACTACCGGCAGCCAGAGATGAAGCAGTTGGCCGGCTGGATTGCCGCCGGCGAAAGTGGGGTTGTGTTGGGTTTGCCTGGGATGGGACGGGCAACGTTACTGGACTATTTGTGTTATTGTCCCGATGTGTTGGCCGGTTACTTGCCCCCTGGCGTAACAGCGCGATTGGTATCCGTTGACTTGCATAACTTACCCGATCATCGCCTGGCCACGTTCTACCGCGTGATCCTGCGCTCTTTTTACGAAAATCGGGAGCAGTTCGATGAAGCGCAGCAACAGGCTATCGTAGCTGTCTTTCGTCGCTACGAGACGGCAGCACAGGACGCCTTTCTGCCGCAGAGCGGCCTGCGCGAACTGCTGCAGATGATGCAAGCTAATGATGTGCGCGTGGTGTTAGTCTTGAACCGGTTTGACCGTTTCTTACGGACCGCCACCATCCAAATGACGCGCACGCTGCGCGGGTTGCGCGACGCTTTTAAGGGGACGTTATCTTATATTCTGGGGATGGAGCAGGAAGGGATTTATCTTTCGGGAATGGACAGCGTCACCCCGCTGCGCACCCTGCTGGATACATTTGTCTGTTGGGTAGGGCCACTGGCGCACACGGATGGGTTGGATATGATTCGCCGGCAGACAATCAGGGAAAAGGAGATGCCGGCATCTGATGCCACGCATATCCTATCCCTGACAGGCGGCTATCCTGCCCTGGTGCGTGTCGTATGCCGTTGGTGGTTGGCGGCTGCGCCGCTGCCGCCCCAGAAGGAGTGGGCGGCGGTTTTAGGGCAGCAGCCTAACGTGCGCCACCGGCTGCAAGAATTGTGGTCCAGTTTGACGCAGGACGAACAGTTGGCTTTGAGTGAATGGGTGAAAACCCGGGTGCGCCCTCCCTCCCGGCAGACCATTACCTCTAACAGCGATCTGGCCCAGGTTCTGGGACAGTTGGCGCGCAAGGGGATATGCCGGCAAACCGGCGCCGCCGAATGGCAGATTGTGGGCGAACTGGTAGCCGCCTATGTGGCTGAACAAGAAGGTATCAGCCGCGGCAAAGTATGGCGAGATGCCCGCACCGGTTTTGTCTATCAGGGCAGACAACAGATTGAGGGCCTGAGTCCACAAGAATTGGCTGTCTTGACCTATTTCCTGGACAATCCCTTTATCCGTCATACCCACCAGGACTTGATCGAAAACGCCTGGCCGGATGATGCATACAAAGGCGGCGTTTCCCCTGAGGCTGTGTATCAGGTGATTCGGGGCATTCGCACCAGGATTGAACCCAATCCCTCCCTTCCGTTTTACCTGATTACGTGGCGCGCCGGGCGCGGCGGCGGCTATCAGTTTTTCCCCGAAGGCCACCCGCGGCACGGTAGCGAGTAGCCTGCACCTATACCGCATGATGAGAGGTCATGGACATGATGCGATTCCCCGTTATTTTGCTGTTGCTTCTGCTGCTCACCGCGTTTTGCCGGCAGGCTGCCAGCCAGACCTCGCCGCAGACGACAACCACCCCTGTGATGACGGCAGCATCCTCCGGGCAGGCAGACTCCCCGCCAGCGGGCCAGCCTTCGCCGGAGAAGGAACCTTCTCCAGAGGTGGAGTCGCCCGCCGCGACAGAGCCGGGTTTCCAGGCAGAACCCCCGGTAGTTGCCGCGCCTGTCATTGAGGGCTGTCCTGTCTTTCCGGCCAATAACATCTGGAACACCCCCATTAGCGACTTGCCCGTTCATCCGCTATCTGATGTGTTCATTGCCGGCATTGGCCTCGACACCGGCCTGCATCCTGACTTTGGTTCAGGCCTGTGGGATGGCGGCCCCATTGGCATTCCTTATGTTACTGTCTCCGGCCAGCAGCCGCTCGTGCCCATTGAGTTCATCTGGTATGGCGACGAAAGCGATCCCGGCCCTTACCCCGTGCCGCCAGACGCGCCTATTGAGGGCGGCCCGGACAGCGACGGCGACCGGCACGTATTGGTGATAGACCGCGACAACTGCTACCTGTACGAACTGTATTACGCCTGGCCCCAGGCTAACGATAGCTGGCAGGCTGGCTCCGGCGCAGTTTACGACCTGAACAGCCACGACTTGCGCCCCGCCGGATGGACTTCCGCTGACGCTGCCGGACTGCCCATTTTCCCCGGCCTGGTGCGTTATGAGGAAGTGGCTGCCGGCCACATTGACCATGCCCTCCGTTTCACCGTCAGCCAGACGCGCCGCGCCTACGTCTGGCCGGCCCGCCATTTTGCCTCCGACCGCCTTGATCCTACTCTGCCGCCTATGGGGCTGCGCTTCCGCTTGAAAGCATCCTTTGATGTTTCCCCCTACCCGCCGCCCGTGCGCGTCATCCTGAATGCCCTTAAAGAGTATGGCATGATCATTGCCGACAATGGCAGCGACTGGTACATCAGCGGCGCGCCGGATGAGCGTTGGGACAATGACATGCTGGTCTCAGCGCTGGACACTGTCCACGGGTCTGACTTTGAGGCCGTGGATGCCAGCAGTCTGATGGTTGACCCGGACTCTGGCGAGGCCAGGGCGTTTACGGCACAGAACTGGTGGTGGCTGCCGGCATTGATGATTCCCTGACCGTTATCTCGTAACGATATGGGCGGGCGCCAGTTCTCTCCTCCTTCAGGAGGTCAGCACGCCATGGAGATTTGTCACCGGAACAGGTGACGATCCTCCATAACCTGATTGGCAGACATGACCTAAACTTCCCCCATGGAGTCCGGGGTAGAGGGAATCGAATGTGACGCGAGTCCACCCGGGCGCTGCCGACGTGTCGCCAGAAATTTCCTCAAGCCCCTGGTCTCCTGATCTTTACCAACAGACGGCCAGACCCACAGCCTCCTGTCCACTCGTTCATCTCCAAGGGAGAAAACTATTATGACCAGGAATATGGGCAATCTGGACCGCGTACTGCGCTTCCTCTTTGTGGTAGTCATAGGCGTCCTGTATTGGACGGGCGCTGTCAGTGGCACATTGGCGCTGGTGCTGGGCATCATTGGCCTGGCGCTGCTCCTGACCAGCCTGACTGGCTTCTGCCCTCTGTATGCGCCATTTGGCCTTTCTACCTATAAGAAGTAGCGCTGACCAGCGACATGGACTATAGAGCCATGCAGATTGCGCGAAAAAAAGAGCGCAGCGGCTGCCGCTGCGCTCTTCTGTTAGCGATTCAGCCACAGGCTAAACAGCCAAAATGAGAATTGCTGGCCGCACTT
>CAZDSN010000364.1:0-4925 GCA_964507675.1 uncultured Ardenticatenaceae bacterium
CGTGGGCTACCGCACAGCAGTGACCGGTATCAGGCGTATGTACGGGCGATGTGGTACAGGCAAGACCCAGAGGGATTGGCGGCAGCCTATGCCGAACAAACGCTGGCGCTGGCGGCAGAGATTAACCAGGCGCGGGCGCTGCTGCCGCAAGTACAGGTGAGCCAGGCAGCCAGAGAGGTTGGATTGCGCTTGATTGAGTCGCTGCACATTGATTCCAACCGGGCTGAGATTACTTTGTTTGAGGCGGCGCGTGCCTATGCTGCCGCGGCGGAGCAGGAAATGGTACAGCCGTCAGACGTGCGGGCAGTGGCCTTGCTGGCCCTACGCCTGCGCCAAAGCCCACGGCTGAGCGAGTTCTTTCGCACACAAGCTGCGGAAGACGCACGGCTGCAGGCAGAATTAACCCGGATGTCCGGGGACGATAACGCCCCGCCGGCAGCCGCCGCGACCCCAGGTTCTGCGTTATGAGACGCGCGGAGTCGCTGACCTGGGCTGGCTTTACGCTCATTCTCCTGGGATATTTGATGGTGTGGTTGCCCAACCCCGCTGCCGGGCTGGCTTTGACTGGCCTGGAATTGGGGGAGTGGATCAAGTTTTTGCCGGAAGTGCAGAGCGGCGCCGCCGGACCGCGCGAGTTGTTTTATGTGCCGCCGGTCACCCTGGGGCTGATGATGGTTGTGGTAACCTGTTCCTGGCCCAATAGACGCTGGCAGACGTGGGGCATGAGGGGGTTGGGGCTGGCTGTCAGTTGGTTGGCGTTCCCGGCCATTGAAGCGCTTCGTTTTGAGGGCGTATCGCAGTGGGGGTTGCGAGTGGCGGGGATCGGGTTGGTGGCGGCGGCGAGTGGAGGCGCTGCCTGGGTGAGTCGCCGGCGTCCCACCTCCAGGCTGCCCCGCTGGCTTATGATGGCTCTGGCTCTATCCGGCGCACTCCTGCCGCTGTGGTTGTTCTTTCCCATCCGCGACATGGTTAGCAACATTCTAGGCATGCCTTTGGGCATAGGGCCAGGCATCTGGTTTCACGTTTTGGGTCATTTACTGGTGGTGGGAGGTGTGTGGGGCAGCCTGTGGGCAGAGCAAAAAGGCGAGCGGGCTCACCAGAACCAATGAAAATTGACGCGCTATACCCATAAAAACACAAAAAGACGATGTGGGCATCGTCTTTCGTGTCTTTGGGTAGTGTGAAGAGGAAAAGCGTTTATTTCTTGATAAGATTTTCTTCAATGTAGGTAACGGCTTCACCCACAGTTGTGATCTTCTGTGCTTCCTCATCCGAGATTTCACCCTCGAATTCTTCCTCAAAAGCCATAATCAGTTCTACCAGGTCCAGCGAGTCCGCTTCTAAGTCCTCGCGGAAACGCGCAGGTCCCACTACTTCGTCTTCACTCACACCCAACAACTCCACAATGATGCCGCGAATACGGTCTTCAACGTTGCTCATGCAATAGTCTCCTTCAAACAGTACTTCAAACAATAACGAATAGCATCGGCGTCCAATTGGTGCAGCAATACCACGAGTGCCGTACGCTTGAATTTTGAATGCCCGGAAAATCCAAGCAATTTTAAGAGTGATAGCCAGATTGTCAAGTTTTCATGGGCGCCATCACTAAAAGATAACACGACCTGGCGATGATAGTTACGCTCCAGGCATGTCGCAGAGATTACCCTGCCAGAGTTTGGGTATCTGGCTTTTGAGGCTCATCAGCGTCCTGCACTGAGGGTAATTGGGTGGCAACTGCCAGCAGGAAATAGAAGGCTCCGGCCAGGTCTACTAAAAAGAAGCTGTGGTCTACCAGCCCGTGGGCCAGGCTGTAGGCGAGCGCCCCACATAGACCAATCAGAACAGGCTGCCAGGCGCGCGGAACGCCGCTGCGCAGGCGACGGCGCAAGGTGTGCCAGCAGGCATAAAACAGTACCCCACCGGCTAACACACCCGGCAGTCCCAACCGCGTAGCAAAGTCGAGTAAGATGTTGTGCGGGTGGTTGAGATTGGGTTCGCGCCAGGCGGCGTCGAAAATGTAGCGGCCGCGGTACTCATAAAGGAAGTTATCCAGACCGACGCCGGTCCACAGATGGTCGCGAGCCATATTCAGGCTGGCGCGCCATAGGTTCAGGCGAAGAAAGCCTGTTTCGCCCTGGGGGTTGAGGCGGGTGGCCAGGGCTGGCATCTGGAAGGCGACAAACAAGGCAACCAGGGCGACGAGGCCGGCAGCCAGCACCCAGGGCCAGGCACGGCGGCGGCGGCGGCGCTGCCACAGGATGAACATGACCAGCAGCGCTGCCGGCATTCCCAAAAATAATCCCCCCTTGCTAAACGTCAGCAACCAGGCCAGACCTGCC
This sequence comes from uncultured Ardenticatenaceae bacterium, assembly GCA_964507675.1. GTDB lineage: Bacteria > Chloroflexota > Anaerolineae > Promineifilales > Promineifilaceae > JAGVTM01. Next base: position 2,340 of record CAZDSN010000364.1, read on the forward strand.
GGCAGCAGCCCCAGACCATACACCCACCGGCGCGGATCATCTACCAGCCGCTGCCGCCAGTTCCCCTGTTGCCGCCACGGGCGCGTGCCCCATAATCCCATAGCCAGCAGCAGCGGCCAGATGCGCCCCATATACAGAGCCACATTGTTTGGCGAGCCATAAGTAGCCCGCAGCCGCAGCACACCCCCTTCCGCCGTGATCAGGTTGGCCCCGGCCACATACTGCCCCAGCCCAATCAAAGCAATCACCACGCCGCCTAACAAGAAAGCGTCCAGCAACGTCCACAGTTCCCGTTGCTCCAGCCGCGTCGCGCGCAGCATGACATAAAATAGAGCTGGTTCCAGGATAACCACCCGCCACTCATTCCAGGCCACGTTTAATCGCTCCGTAAAGCAGAGCGAGCCAGTTGCCACCAGAGTCAGGGCCAGTACGGCAATGTCGGGCAGGGTGAAGGAAGACAAACGGGGGAAGGTGAGCTGGCGCGCGCCTCGTTTGTGGTTTGCCACAAAGCGGATGGCCTGCGCGGTCAGATGGGCTGCCAGGGTGACCAGGATGAAGATTTCCACCGGCGAGAAGCGATACCCCAGCATGGCTTTGGGCTGCACTGCCCAGGGAAGGGCGAAAGCGATCAGGGCCAGCCCCCAGGCAGGGCGCAGGGTAATGAGGACGAAGAGGAGCGCCAGGGCGGCCAGGTAGAGCAAGAAGGATGGCGCCACGTAGAAGGTCGAAGCGGCGGCGGCGGTCAGGGCCAGTTGGGGCAGGTCTCCCAGGCGGCGATAAATGCCGGCGCTCTGTTCCCCCCACGTCAACCAACCCGACAGCGCCACCAGCGCGGCCACACAGCTCGTCAACAGAAGCTGGCCCCGCTGCCCCAACTGCTGCCAGCGTTGATGCACTCTGTTGCCCCACACCCCCCAATCCGCACGGCGGCCAAAATGAACGGCGCCAGCCAGCGCCAGGGTTGCCAGCGCAGCCAGCCCCCACTGCCCCAGGTAGTACAGGCGGTCTGGCGGGCGATACAGCACGCTGAAACCGTGCAGCGCCCATTGATCCCAGCCGCGATAAGGCTCCAGCCGCAGCGTGTGCGGGCCAGGCGGCAGGTCGCGGGCCACGATTTCATTGGCGATGTAATCAGCGGCGGGATCGGCGGCAGTCAACACCAGCATCGCCTGCCCATTCTCGTCCCGCGGCAGCGCGTTGGCTGGCGCGCCGTCAATAGTCACAAAAAAGCGGGCGCGGTAATCGGCGCGGCGCACGCGCAAGGCGGCGTCGCTGCCCCAAAAATGGAAAACAACCGCATTATCTGCCGGCGCGCCTGACTCCCCCGTGTCCGGGGCGTCCGCGCCAAACTCGGGCGAAAAGCGCCACCCTCCCTGATAATGCTGGCTGGGATCATCTGCCCGCGCCAGGTGGAAGCCAGGATAGGCCACAGTGGGCAGGGCGGCTTGCTGGTATACTTGCAAGGTAGCCGCCACGGGACGCCCGGCAATGCTGAATCCCCAGTGCGCATCCAGGGGCGAGGCGTTGGGCTGCCAGTTTTCCAGGAACATCAGCCCCATCCAGGGCCACTCCTGGCGGGCGCGGGTCAGGGCGGCTGTAGTCCAATTTGTCTGTTCGGCAGCAGTGACCTGTCCCCAAATGGACGGAGACCCCGCCCAATCTGGCGGCAGGCTATTCCATCCCCAATTGCCGGACCAGACAGCTTTGCCGCTGTCTCCGTTCCATTCCATCACTTCCCGCAGCAAAATGACGCGGCTAAAATTAGTGACCTGCATATCTACCACGCGGTCTGCCGGCCCAGTGTGGAAACCGTATGGTTTGGCGGCGACCACGTCGAACGCTTCGGCTACCCCTTCTTCATACAGAAGCTGCAAGTAGAGGGGATCCGCCAGGTTGAGGGGGCCTGTTTCCACAGTCGGGGCCAGTGGGGCGGCTACAATCAGAGCGCTGGCGTCGGCCTGGCGAATGCTGGCAGACGCTGCCGACAGCAAAGCAGCGTAGGCGGCCGGGTTGACAGGCTGCCCTCCCCAATGGCTGGTCAAATTGGGTTCATCCCAGATGATGTAGGCGTCAATTGGGGCAGCATAGCGGGCAGCAAACGTGGCCGCCCAGGCGGCAAAGGGGATGGGGTCAGATGGCGGAGCGAAACCGGTGGCCGGGTCGCCGTCAAGCAGCGGAACAAGGATCAGACCGGCCTCTTCTACTGCTTGCAGCAGGCGGTCGCTGGCAGCCCAGTCAAAAGCAGAGGTGAAATAGAAGGATTGCTTGACGTGGGTGATGCCCAGCTCCTTGATCTGAGCGAGCTGTTCGGCCAGCGTGGCAGCATCATATTGGGTCAAATCCACGTTCACGCCTAACTGCACCCCGGCGCCGCCGGTGGGCGCCGGCATGTCCGCCGGAATGCCGCGTGTCAGGAAAGCGTGCTGCCGCCGCAGCGCGCCCATTCCCAGCAGAACGCACAAGGCAAACAACAGCAGCAACAAAGCGCGCCAACGCGCGTTTATCCTCTTCATACTGCCTGTTTCAGCCAGGAAATCGCGCAGTACCAAAATCATATCGTAAAACCACTGCAGGTAGGAATCTAAT
>CAZDSN010000365.1:0-4921 GCA_964507675.1 uncultured Ardenticatenaceae bacterium
GGATGCGCCCGATATCATTCGTGGGATTGAATACTTGCGTGTGCGGTGTGTGGAGGAGCCATGGAAAATCGGAAGTCACATGGTGGTGGTGGGAGGGGGAAACGTAGCATTTGACGTGGCCCGCACCTCGGTTCGCAATGGGGCTAAAACAGTGACAATGGTCTGTTTGGAGGCGCGCGATGAACAGACGGCCGATGAATTTGAAATCGAAGATGGGCTTGAAGAGGGGATTAAAATCATCAACCGGGTGCTGCTCAATCGCCACAGCCGCCCGGAGCATGATCTGAGTACGCGCGAACTGGAAGTGCTGCGCCTGATGGCCAAAGGAAACACCAATGACGAGATTGCGGAGACGCTGTTCATTACAGTGGGGACGGTTAAAAACCACGTCATGAACATCTACCGCAAGCTGCCCAACGTGCGCACGCGCTCCGAAGCAGTGGCCTGGGCCTGGGAGAACCGGCTGGTCGAGGTGGAGTGACCCTGCCCTATCTTGTAGAGCAGTTCGTTACCCCGCCCTGTCTCAAACGATGTATACACCAGTCATTTTTTGTGGGGGCTGCTGCCGGGGAGATGCCGGCATCGCTCTTTTCCCATTTCAGTTAATACACCATCCCCCGCTCAAAGTCATATACCACTTTCGGCCAAGTCATAGCCAAAATAGGCGTGCGGCATCAAGCCAACCACGCCCCAATCAGCCACAATTGAAAATAGGGATCAGTGGTTCGTGCGCAATGGTCAGAAACTACGCGCCACCCGCGTGCCTTTGAAGAACTGGGGAACAAACGGCCAGTTTGTTCCCCTTATCGGACTGTGTCCTTCTCTGTATCACCCGAACAAGGATGTTTGGGCTACAACTAAAACCGTCGTGAAACCGCAGTGAAACCGTTATGCTAACAGCAGTAGACACACCCCATTCCGCCCATACCTCGCCCATCCGCGTGCTGATAGCCGATGAGTATGCCATTGTGCGCCGCGGCCTGATTCAAGAAATTGAACAACAGCCCGACATGCGCCTGGTGGGCGAAGCCAACACCGGGCCAGACGCCCTGCAAATGGCCCAAACGATACCCGCCGATGTGCTCCTGCTGGATACGCGCCTCCCTGGTCTGAACGGCATCCAGATTGCCCGCCAACTGCAGCGTTCCTCCTTTTCGAGGGATAAGAGCAGAGATCGCCGCCCCCAACTGCTGGTATTTACTGCCTATCGCGACCGGCAATACGTGTGGAGCCTGCTGGCTGCCGGCGCGCGTGGCTACCTGTTGAAAGAGGAACCCCTGCCTGTGGTCATGGACGCTATTCGTTTGCTGGCTCAGGGGCACACCGCCCTCAGCCTTCCCATCCAGACCCTGCTGGTGGAACTGATTCCTGCCCTGAACCAGACCCTCAGCCAGCGCGAAGTCGCCATTTTGCGCCTGCTGGCGCAAGGTAAATCCCACCAGGAAATTGCCGAATCCCTGGCCATTACCGAAAAAACTGTGCGCAATCATTTACATAACGCCTACCGCAAAGTCCCCACCGTTAAATCGCAGGCGGAGGCCATTGCCTGGACCTGGATCAACCGCCTTGTAACAGACTGAATAACAGGCAACAGGCAACAGACAATAGGAAACGGAAAAGGGTGCTCCGCTCGCCGTTTCTTGTTTTCCGTTGTATATGCCGAAAGTCATACCCCTTTCCTGCTGCATAGCATAAATGAGAAGTGATTGTCGTATCAGGGCATACGGCATAACCTGTTCCATAATCAAGGTAGGTGTGAAATACGTCTACCTGTTTGCCATTTCCCAGAGGTGAAATATGACATTTTTGATGCCGCTTGATTTGCTGTCCATGTCCAACCGGGAACAAGACGTTATTCGCTGTCTGACTCGCCGCCCGCGCCTGACAGCCGGTGAAATTGCTGGAGCCACCAAAATTCCCCTGGCCGAGTTGGAAGATATTCTGGGGCAAATGGTGCAGGCAGCCCGCCTGGTGCAGGAACAGGCAGACGGACAGAACCGTTTCGCCGTGGCCTTTGGCCGCAGTAAACCGGGACGGTCGAGTAACAGCCTGCTCGACTCTTTGTTTGGCTAACGTTCTTTTCGGGTTAAGGTCTCTATGGTATCGCCCATTGATCTGCTCTCCATGTCCGCTACCGAACAGGTGGTGTTGCGCACCCTCACGCAGCGTCCCCGGCTGACCATTTCCGAGATGGCGGCGTATACGGGGCTGCCGGCATCGGAACTGGATAGCGTGGTGATAGGGTTGGTGCAGTCAGAGCGCCTGGTGGAGCAGTTGCAGGACGGCAAGCGCGTCTTTTCGACTCGTTTCCAGTTTAAGCGGCGGGCTGTGCGCAACATGCCCGCCCTCATCCAATCCTTCCTCGACCAATCCCCTGATAATTTTCTCAGCCAGACTCCCCTCACCGCCAATCTGGAATCATCCGCGCTGACGCAGCTGTGGCAAATGAGCTCCCGTCGCACGCTCATGCCCAATGAAGTGCTGGCCTGGCAAGGTAACCGGCTGCCCCAGATTGGCGTCATTCAAACAGGGCTGCTGGCGCGCACTCGCCTGCGCGGCCAAAAGATGGTGAAGAAAGACGGTTACCTGCGCCGCGGGGAGTGGGTGGGTCTGGTGGAGGCTTTCAGCCAGTCGCCTGTTAACGCTACTTATACTGCCGGCACAGAAACGATCCTGCTGCTGTGGAACGTGGCCGACTTCTTCAGCTTTGTGCAGCAGCACCCCCGCCTGGCGCACGCCATCAGCCGCCACTTCAGCCAGAAGCTGCAAGATTGTGAGCACGCCAGCCAGCAAGGCGCGGGTAAACTATGGGCAGTAGAAGGCGCGCGCCCTGGCGCAGGCGCCAGCGCCTTTGCCGCCACTCTGGCGCGCATTGCCCAGCAAAACGCGGGTGACCCGCACACCCCGCGCACCCTCTTCTGGGCAGCGGCGGACGAGTTGGAAAGCGGCCGTTTTGCTGAACCGATGGCCAGCCTGCCAGAGGATGGTGTCATATGCGCCGACGGGCTGGCTTACGCTGTCTCTGGCGCTGGCGATGTTGACCGCCTGCTGCTGTTGCCTCAGCGCGATTACCCTATTCAGGTGCAGTTAGACATGATCCTGGCTGATTTGCTCAAGCGGTATGAGTACGTCATCTGCGACACGGGGCGCGCCGCCGCGAGCGATGAGTGGCTGCTGCGGCTGCGAGGCCAGGCGCATACCCTGATCACCGTCACCGATGACCCTGATGGGGCGGAAGAAAGCGCCCGCTATTGGAACAATTTGCAGCCTTACGCTCTGCCCACGCAAAAGAAAGTGCTGGCCCTGAACCGCGCCCACAGTGGCAGCGCCGCCGTAGACCCGCGCTTTCACCTGGTCATTCCTGCCGACGACACCCTGACTGCGCCCTGGGAGGCTGACTTGCAGGCCGCTTTTGCTCAGGCCCTACAAGAAGTGTACCGCCGCCTGTCGCTGAACCACGCCCTGGCTATTTTTGTGCCGTCCACCATGGACGTCAGCCAGCAAACGGATAACACGCGGCAAGTGCAGCAGGCGCTGGCTTTTCTAGGTAGCATTTTTGGCGGGGCCACCAGCAGCAACGCTGAAGGCGTCTGGCGCAGCGAGGAGAGCGGTCTGGTTACGGAACAGGTGACTATTGTGCGCACCTTTGTCTCCGCCAAAGCCCTGGAATCCCATCTGGACACCGTCATTGATTTCGCCTCTGGGCTGAAGCGAGACATGAAGCAGGAAGCGGTGGCTATTAGCATTGATAACCAGTTGATTTTAGTTTGAGCGATGAAAATGGAGCGCCGGCTTCCAGCCGGCTCTGGCCGGCAAGGATGAAAGTCGGGCAAAGATGTCCAATTTACGTGTGTTAGAGGAGTGGAACGATGCGACAGCCAATGCAGTGGATACGGGGTTCAATTTATCGGGCGCTGCTGTTGGCATTTATTGCCGTTTCCGTAGCGCCTATTGTGCTCATTTCTTACCTGTTTATCCGGCAGAGCATGGACGCTCTGACGCGACAAACGGAGGAGAACTTGCAGCTTCTGGCGGCCTCCAAGGCGGAGGAAATTAACTTGAAGCTGGGGGACGTGATGCACAGCACGGTGGTAGCCGCTCACCTGGCTGCCGAGGCGCTGCAGCGCGCGCCCGACCCGGCGCTGGCGACGCAGCAGTTGTCCCGCTACCAGCAGGATGATCGGGCTATCTGGGGGCTGGACGTCTATTACAATGCTCAAGGCGGGGAGGCGGCGCTGGGTACGGATTTGTCCAACGTTTACTGGACGGGGCCATTGGCGGCGGACAGTGCGGCAGCGCAGCAAATTATACAAACTGAGTCGTTGGATACGGTTTTTGCCGGCATTAAATCCGTCAGCCCGGACACCCAGTGGATCTACCTGACCACGCCCACAGGCATGATGCGCCTTTACCCCTGGGCCAGCAACGACCATTACCCAGACCAGTGGGATCCCCGCCAGATCATTTTTTACACCGTCGCCGAACCCGCCACGAACCCCACCCTGGAACCCCGCTGGACCGCGCCCTACGTGGATTACGCCGGCGCTGGCTGGATGGTGACCATGTCCGTACCCGTCCTGAGCCCAAACGGCGACTTTTTGGGCATCATGTCCCACGACATCACCATTGAATCCCTGAAGCAGATTGCCCTGGGTATCAACATCCTGAACGGCGGCGGCTACGGGTTCCTGATTGACCCGTCCGGCCAGGTCATTGCCCATCCCGCTTACCAACAGGTAGATGCCAGTAAAGGCACAGAAGAAGACGCTAACCTGCTCACTGTGGGGACCGACGCCTATCGTCGCCTGGTCCAAAACATGGTGAGTGGGGAGAGCGGCCTGGGCTACTACGATGAAGCCGGGGGCAGTTCGCTGCTCGTTTACGCCCCTATCCCCGAAACAGGCTGGAGTCTGGGTATCTC
>CAZDSN010000366.1:0-4921 GCA_964507675.1 uncultured Ardenticatenaceae bacterium
AAACTCGCCTAATTCCGGGTCTAGCGTAAAACCATGAACGCCGTGCCCGGTGCTGTATACCAGCATGGTGCTTGATCCGTAGAGAACATAACCAGCCGCTACCAGTTTACGTCCTGGCTGTAGACAGTCTTCTAACCGCCCCCGGTTGGTCCAATCAATGCAGCGGTATATGGCAAAAATGGTGCCAATGCTGACGTTGACATCAATGTTGGAGGAGCCATCCAATGGGTCATAGATGAGGACGTAAGAGCCTTTCTGGTATTGGGGGGGGATTTCGCGGATGGATTCCCGTTCTTCAGAGGCCATGACGCACAAACGCCCGGTATGGTCGCAAAGCCGGAAGATGATGTCGTCTGCATAGACATCCAGCTTTTGCTGGTCTTCGCCCTGGATGTTAATCGCGCCAGCCCGGCCCAAAATATCGGTCAGGCCGGCCCGATTTGTTTTGTGGGCAATGACTTTGGCGGCCAGGGCGATGTCGTAAAGCAAATTAGTAAATTCGCCACGGGCATGGGCTGGCTGATTGTCATAAATGAAACGTTCAATCGTTACAATTTTGGACATAGCCACAGTCACTCAAGTCAAATAGATGACCAGATAATATGCCAGGGCCACTGACCAAAGCAAACTGTCAATGCGGTCCAGCGCCCCGCCATGGCCCGGCAGCAAGTTGCCTGTGTCTTTAACCCCGGCCTGGCGTTTCAGCAGGGAAATACCCAGGTCGCCTGCCGGGCTGAGCACAGAGGTGAGCAGACCAAAGAGCGCGGCCAGACCCAATGGAAGCTGCAAAATAGAGGCGGCAATAACAGTGATGGCCGTACCGCCAATAATGCCACTTACGTATCCTTCGATTGTCTTGTTAGGACTGAGACGGGGGGCCAGTTTGTGCCGGCCAAACCGTTTGCCAAAAGCATAGGCTGCAGAATCTGCCACCCAGATGGAAAGCAGCGCCAGCATGGTCCACTGCCAGGCGTGATCAGGCACATTGCGCAGGCGAAAGAAGTGACTGCCAAGCCAGCCCAGCAATAAAATGCCGGCACTCATCGCCAGCCAATCCGCTGCGGCTGTCTCACTATGCCGCCCCTCATACAGCCAGAGACCATATAGCATCATACCAAAGAAAGTGGCCGTGAACGCCAGGCCAAGTAAACCCAACTCAGGCCATTGGCCGTCAACGAAAAACAGGATATTTGCCGGCAGCAGCAACCACACCAACGGCCGCCAACCCAAACGTTTCAGCAAGCCGCAATACTCAACTGTAGCCAGCAGCAGCAGCAGCAGCAGTGGCAAAAAATAAAATAACCCACCCAGATAGACCAGGTAGAGCGCCAGAGGGCCAAGGGCGAGCGTTACCAACAAGCGTTGCAGGAACATGAAAAGACCTGTAAGGAAGCGTGTTAAACCTCCATAACCTCTGCCGTTTTGGCTTTACCCACTTCGTCAATTCTTTCGATGAACTTGTCGGTAAGCTTTTGCAGGTCTTCGTGGGCCTCGAACAGTTCATCTTCCGTGATCATAGATTCCTTCTTCAAATCACGGAAATCATTTTGCACATCCCGCCGCACGTTACGCACGGATACCTTGGCATCTTCAACGCGATTACCGACCAATTTGGTCAACTGCCGCCGTCGCTCTTCCGTGAGCGGCGGAATATTGAGGCGAATGATCTTTCCGTCATTGTTCGGCGTTAGACCCAAATCGGATTTGAAGATAGCTCGTTCAATAGCCCCCAGCGTGTTGGCGTCGTAGGGACGAATCCCCAACTGCTGCGGTTCCGGCACCGACACCAGGGCTATTTGATTGAGGTGCATCTCCATGCCATAAACCTCCACCACAATGCGGTCCAGCAAGTGGGGAGAGGCACGTCCGGTGCGAAAAGATGCGAGATCTTCTTCCAACGCTTTAATGGCGCCATGCATACGGTCTTCTGCGTCTCGCAATAATTCTCGAATCATCAGGAGCCTCCTTCAAAATAATCTCACGCAGAGACGCGGAGGACGCGGAGAAAAATGGCGCAAACTAACAGTTTGCGCTACGAATTTTCATTGATGGTGACGCGCCGCCGCTCATCATGACAGTGAATTTGTAAAGGTGTTTGGATAAGTTTTGAACCATACCCTAACTGGAAATTGTTGTGCCGACTACCTCACCCTGAACGAGTTTGCGCACGCTATCCTCTTGCCACAGATCGACGACTACAATGGGCAGATTATGCTCCATGCACAGAGAAATAGCCGTGCCGTCCATCACGCGCAGCCGTAGATTTAGAAAGTCAATATAGGACAACCGGTCAAAGCGGCGAGCATCGGGATGGGTACGGGGGTCCTTGTCGTAGATGCCGTCAACCTTGGTGGCCTTAATCAGTACATCTGCGCCGATTTCCATAGCCCGCAGCGCGCCGGCGGTATCCGTCGTAAAGTAAGGATTCCCTGTGCCGCCGCCAATAATAACCACCCGCCCCTTGTCCATATGACGAATAGCGCGCAGCCGGATATACGGTTCCGCCACAGCCCGCATTTCCACCGCTGTCTGGACGCGAGTTACAATGCCCACTCGTTCTAACGCATCTTGCAGCGCCAGCGCATTCATGACGGTAGCAATCATGCCCATGTGGTCGGCTGTACTTTGTTCCATGCCGAATTGCATACCCACCACCCCACGCCACAAGTTGCCAGCGCCGATCACAACAGCGACTTGAACTCCCAGATCATAAACGTTCTTGATGATTGCCGCAACTTCTGCTGCCCGTAGGGGATCAATCCCAAAGCCTTCTGGGCCGGCCAGGGCTTCCCCACCCAATTTGAGCAAGATGCGTCTGTATTGGATTTCTGGCATATTTAGATGGACTCCATACCGGTCAATCTACTTGCAGGTTCGTTTGCGCAGACAAACTAACAGTTTATCCTACGTTACAGACAAAAAGGGGCAGTGTTCATCGCTGCCCCCAATAAGCGCGGCGCTTATAATCCCTCACCTAGCTCATAACGGGCAAAACGGCGCACCATCACATTCTCGCCCATGACGCTCTTGGCATTGTTAATCAGGTCCTTGATCTTGACCTTGTCGTCCTTAACAAAGGGTTGTTCCATCAAGCAGATATCTTCGTAGAATTTGTTGACGCGGCCGCTGATGATCTTCTCGACAATGGCAGCCGGCTTACCTTCAGCCAGAGCCTGCGCCCGCAGCACGCCCATCTCTCGTTCCAGTTCATCTGCCGGCACGTCTTCGATGTTCACATAGCGAGGGGACATGGCGGCGATATGCAGGGCCAGGTCATGCGCTAAATCGCGGAACTGCTCGTTACGCCCCACGAAATCAGTTTCGCAGTTGAGTTCGAGAATAACGCCAACGCGGTTGCCCGGATGGGCATACAATTCAATCACGCCTTCGTTGGCGTCCCGCGCCGCCCGCTTGGCCGCTTTAGCTAACCCTTTTTCGCGCAGAATATCAACGGCCCTTTCAAAATCGCCGTTGGTTTCCGTCAAAACTTTCTTAGCTTCTAATACACCTGCGCCGGTCACCTGGCGCAGTTCCTTGATCATATCGGTTGTGATATTCATGTTATGGGGTCTCCTGTTACCGCAGCCGCCAGAGCGGCACGCTCCAGGCGCAATTTATGGTTTGCACCTGAAAGCGCGCCAGCCTGGCTGTGCATTGTACCGCTGCGCCTGATGCCATCCCATCAGGCAGCTTTATTTTCGCTAAAAGAATCAGGGTTTTTGACCGTTCCCAGGCTTACCCAATGAAGCCTGGCCGCTGCCTGATTACGCCTTGTCGTCGAAATCGTCGTGATCTTCTGTCAGGCGAAGTTTAGCCAGTGTGGAACTGCCCAGCAGGTCTTCGTCGGTTGCCTCGTGCCGTCTATCGTCATCTTCGTAATCATAGGCGTCGAAGTCAGTGACTTCTTCTTGCACGACTTCCTTACGCAGCGATTGACCTTCCAGGGCCGCATCAGCCATCTTGCCGCAGATGAGTTTAATAGCGCGAATGGCATCATCATTCGACGGAATGACGAAGTCGATCGGGTCGGGATCGCAGTTGGTATCCACCATGGCAATGATGGGAATACCCAGAATATTGGCCTCGCGTACGGCCGTCTCTTCATTATTGATGTCAATAACAAACAACAGGTCGGGTAAACGGTCCACTTTGCGAATACCGCCCAAACGGGTATTCAGTTTTTCAATCTCATGTTCGAGAGTGAGGCGTTCTTTCTTTTTTAACAGATCAAATTGGCCTTCATCGCGCCTTTTTTCCAGCTTTTCCAGGTACTTGATCCGCTGGCGGATGGTTTGCCAGTTGGTTAACGTCCCCCCCAACCAACGCTGATTGACATAAGGTTGGTTGGCGCGTTCAGCTTCTTTGGCCACGGTATCCTGCGCCTGGCGCTTTGTGCCTACAAATAGAACATTGCCGCCTTTGGCCGCGGTGTCCCGCACCAGATCGTAAGCCTGTTCGATCATAAAGAGGGTTTGTTGGAGATCGAGGATATGAATGCCGTTACGTTCGGTGAAAATATACGGCTTCATGTTGGGGTGCCAGCGACGGGTGCGGTGACCAAAATGCACCCCCGTCTCCAGCAACGCTTTCATCGAAACAACTCGCATGATGTAACTCCTTCAACTGTGTTTTGACGTCCACGCTCTTCAACCCGAACTGGAACTGGCGCTTATGATAGTGGACAACCACCACCATTTCACCAGCACACCCAGCCAGTCCAAGCGTGTGTTTGATTGAAAACAATAATGGGCAGGTTTTGCGTTTTGCCTGCGGGAAAGAAGCAGGCATGCTCACTGGCAAGGCCGCTTCCGAACAGCTTGGGAATTATAACGAAAGTGACAATTTTCGCAAACGGCAATCTATTTCCGGGTGCATTTCAGTTTGGGGGAGAATGGAAAACTTGCTTCCAGCGATCTTCAAA
>CAZDSN010000367.1:0-4918 GCA_964507675.1 uncultured Ardenticatenaceae bacterium
GCAAATAGACAGTGAGTGGGTCTCCCTGGTTAACGGGGGTCAACGAACCGCCCGTGGGATACATGTTGCCTACCCAACCTAATGAGGCTAGAGAAGGGCGAGCGCGAAACAAGAGAATGGTTGTCAGAACAAAGGGAATGAGAAAGAGAGCGGACTTGCGCCAGAATAGATGGCCGCCATTCCCATGGCCGCCATCAGGGTGGCCCGCATCAGGGTAGTGAGACATGCAGTTACTCCCGTGGTGATAAGCGTTCCGCCGGGAACGCGCACTCCCGCAGTAGCTCGTTGCTCTCGACAAAACGCAGTAGTTGAAGAGATTGGGTGAAGGCAATTGCCGGCAAACGCCCCCCATTTGTTTGCCAGGTCAATTGTTAACCAGTCAACAGAATTGTAAGCAACGAAGGAACAACTGTCAATGACCCTGACACATTTTCAACCTTATCATGATTTCCGTCACTATCTATAGCGCCTTTTGTCACTTCTCAGGTCGGGGCAACCCTTTTAGGATAAAGGATGGGCTGGTGGGTCTGCTTTGGGGCAAGCAAAAGGAAAAAGCAGCGCAAATTCGAGCCGCCCTACCCTGTCTCCATTGGAGGTAATAATGAAAACGCTCGTTGTTTATGACTCGATGTATGGCAACACCAGAATGATTGCCCAGGCCATTACGGATGCCATTCCAGATGACGTTCGTATGGTGCATGTCAATGAACTGGATGCTTCCCAATTGCGTGACTGTGATTTGCTTATCGTTGGCGCTCCGACCCATGGGGCTGCTCCCTCAGAGGCCGTTAAGGAACTGCTGCAGCAAATAGAAGCATCGTCACTTGCCGGCATTAAAGTGGCTGCGTTCGATACCAGGCTTGCATGGGGATTTCTCCGCTTATTTGGCTTTGCCGCCCCCAAAATTACCCAGAGCTTGAAAAAGAAGGGCGGAGAAGTTGTGTGCGCAGCCGAAGGCTTTATCGTCGTAGGTAGTGAAGGCCCCCTGAAAGAGGGTGAAGTGGCGCGGGCTGCTGCCTGGGCCAAAGAAATCACTGCGCAAGTTGAGAGGAAAACAGCGCTCTCGCCAGTGTCGTTTTAACATAGCCAGAGGAGCCATAACAGTGCGTGCCACGGATTGGACAGACATGGAAACGTGGTCGGCCGTTCTGAATATCAACCCATTGCCTGTTTTATTGGGTATACCGGATGAAGCCCTCAATTATTTCGTACGCCGTGATCTCATGGGAGAAGACGTGCCGGCAAAGGAAACACTCTGGAAACTCCCTGAAGCTGTTCGCCTGGTCCAAAAACAACAGGCTAACGGTTCCTGGAAATATCCCGGCAAAACCGATGCTCCCCGGCAAAACTATTCCCTGCTAGAGACTTACCGCAATCTACGGGTGCTGGTGGAAAACTATGACTTCACGTGCACCCACCCGACGCTGCAAAAGGCCGCCGCTTACGTTTTGAGCTGCCAGACGGCTGAAGGGGACATACGTGGCATCCTGGGAAACCAATACATGCCCTATTACCACGGCGCAATTTTGGGCCTGCTGATCAAGGCCGGGTTTGTGGATGACCCGTGGATAAAGCGGGGGTTAGATTGGCTGCTCGTCATGCGCCAGGAAGATGGCGGCTGGATAGTCCCCACGCAAGCCGTCACGGCAAAGCAGCGCACCGACGAATTCTGGTTGGGTCCGCCTGTTCCTCCGCGCCGTTCCCTGCCCCACGCGCACCTGGCTACAGGCATGGCGCTGCGCGCTTTTGCCGTGCACCCGGATTACCGCCGCCGCCCCGAAGTTGTCGCTGCCGGGAATGCCTTAAAAAGCCGCTTCTTTCAACCCGATAAATACAACGATCGCCAAGCCGTATCCTACTGGTTCAAATTCCAGTTTCCTTTTTGGTGGAGCAATTTGTTGACAGCGCTGGATACTCTCTACCAGTTAGGATTTGACAAGAACGATGCCCCGATCGCGCGCGGCTTAGACTGGTTTATCGCCCACCAGGAAGAAGATGGCCTGTGGCCCACCGGTTATGGCTCAGGTGAAAAAGTCGCCGCCAATCGCCAATGGGTGGGGCTTGCCATTTGCCGCCTGTTGCAAAGATTCTATCCAAGAAAACCACTTGACCAGCCGCATGAGTTGGCGGCATAAAAAACAGAATATCAGGAGAAATGAACATGAAGAAATGTGTTGCTTTGACGCTCACCATTGTCGTTCTGATGCTATGCGCCTGTAATGTGAGCATCAATAATGTCAGAGGATCAGGAAACGTTGCCCAGGAGGAGCGGCAGGTTTCAGAGATACGAGGAGTGACTCTGACAACGATAGGTGATATGACCATCTCCTTAGGTGAGTCGGAGATGTTGACGATTGCCGCGGAAGATAACCTGCTGCCCTACCTGGAAACAGAAGTGCGCGGCGGAATTTTGACGATCAGCAGTCAGTCGAACGTCAACTTACGGCCTACCGAACCGATCCACTACGACTTGACTGTCACCAGCCTGGAAACGCTCTCAGTGACCAGTATAGGGGACATTGATGCGCCGGCGTTACAAGCCGGTTCGTTTACAGCCAAAGTAAGCAGCAGCGGTAGTATTCACCTGGCCAGTTTGGAAGCTGACAGCATTCGGGTAGAAATTAGCAGCAACGGCAATATCATCATTGATACCGGACAGGTGACCAGCCAGGACATCACTATCAGCAGTTCTGGCGAATACCAGGCTGGCAACCTGCAGAGCCAGAGCGCCTCTGTGGAAATTAGCAGTAGCGGCGATGCTACCATATGGGTTACAGAAAGTCTCGAAGCCGATTTGTCCAGCTCTGGTAATGTTAATTACTATGGCAGACCGGAAATTACTGAATCCGCGTCCAGCAATGGTCAGGTGAGCTCGCTAGGAGACAAGTGAAATCCATCAATCGTGGAAATAGAAAGCTGTATGATTGCCGGCAATCAAAGAGCATATACAATCAGGCGTTGGACTTAAAGTCCAAATGCCAATGAAACAAAACAGAGTGACAAAATGGCCTTACAACTGACCAGTGAACAAGTTTGGCGGGCGATTGAAAATCGGAAATTATCCAGGCAATTTTCCGCGATGCGGCAAGTAACCCGGAGCTAATGGCTAAATCTTGTCTGGTAGGGGTGACGCCAGTCAGTGATTTTGTAACCTACGGCATTGGCATTCCCATGCTCAAAATGCGTAATCCAGAGCAGGCTCGTGGCCGCGCCGCGGGGGGACTTCAAAAAGAAGGAGAAAAGAAGATGGCATGAAGAATCATATTTATCTGTTGGGGGCCGTTTTTCTGCTTGCGCTTGGCTGGCTGGCTGGCTGCCAGGCGCGATCGTTTACCAACGAAGCGTCAAGCGCCACGATCATACCCCAGCCCACTGCTGCTACAAACCAACCAACAGCGACACCTGCCTACATGCCCGCTTTTGAAACGGCTGATTGCCAATTCCCTTACCCGGCAGATGTTGCCGTTCAATGTGGCTACCTCATCGTGCCTGAAGATCGGGCAAACCCGCAGCGGACGATCCGGCTGCACATTGTGGTTGTATCCACTCAGAATGCTGCCCCCGCTCCCGATCCGGTCGTTTTTCTCAGCGGCGGCCCGGGCGCTTACGCTCTGAACGCCGCTGAAAGGCTGATTGCTCTCCACGATGCTGTCTTACGGGAACGAGACCTGATCTTATTTGACCAGCGCGGCGTTGGCTATTCTCAACCTTCCCTGGACTGTCCCGAGTTAGAAGAAGCCAGACTGGCCAACATCGAGAAACCGTTGGATGATGCTGCCTGGCAAACCATCAATCTGGTAGCCACCACCGCCTGCCGCCAACGCCTGACAGCCCAGGGCATTAACCTGTCAGCCTATAACAGCGCCGCCAGCGCCGCTGACTTGCATGACTTGCGCCAGGTGTTGGGTTATAATGCCTGGAATCTGCTAGGCGTTTCCTATGGTACGCGGCTGGCCCTGACAGCCATACGCGATTTTGGTCCGACAGGTACCATTCGCAGCGTCATCCTCGACTCCGTTTACCCACCCCAGGTTAATGGCTTCACGGACTTCGGCCGCAATGCCGATCGCGCTTTCAACCTGCTGTTTGACCGCTGTGCCGGCAACAAGGCGTGTAACAACGCCTACCCCGATTTGCGAAACCGTTTTTACCAATTGATAGACGTCTTAAACGCTGAGCCAATCACCGTCGTTGTTTTCGACCGGGTCAATCGCACAACTTACCGCCTTCCTTTTGATGGCGATGATTTGATAACAACATTTTTTGACATGATGTATGCCAGAAACCTCATCAGTTCCCTGCCTAAAATGTTGAGCCAGCTTGAGCGCGGTTATAGTTCGATTTTGGCCGAATTTCTCACCGAAACATGGCGTCAGTCAGCTGGCGTTAGCGAAGGTATGGGGCTGTCTGTGCAATGTGTAGAAGAGGCGTCTTTTACCACAGAGGCTGGGATCAAAGCCAGAGCACAAGCTCTGCCACAGCAGCTCACCCACAAGTTTGAAACGGCAGCCGCTGACGTATTAGAAAACTGTGCCATATGGCAAGTGGAAGCAGCTGCGTCGCTGGAGAACGAGCCAGTGGTCAGTACCATCCCTGCCCTTGTTCTGGCGGGTGATTATGACCCCATCACGCCGCCATCTTTTGCCCAAGAAACGGCTGCCTACCTGCCCAATGCCTTCATCTTTGAGTTTATAGGCGTATCCCATGGCGTCATTAGCTCGCATGACTGTGGCATGGAATTGATGACCGCCTTTCTGGCAGACCCCACCACGTCGCCTGACACCAGTTGTCTGCCAGCAACTTACCTGGGGTTTCTGACACAATGACGAGTATAAGACCTGACAGGTCTTGTTGGACATTGAGAAAATAATTGGGTAATCCCGCCGCCCTTGCCAGGGAAGGGGTAATGGTGGGCGAA
>CAZDSN010000368.1:0-4917 GCA_964507675.1 uncultured Ardenticatenaceae bacterium
CACCTGTTATTACAGATGTCTGCTTTGCCAAGGTATCATGGAAAATAAGACCTTGTTTGTATAAACCAACAGCCCAAAATCTCCCATTGGGAGATAGACTAAATGCCGCTGGCTTTTCATTACCTACCCAATCTCCCAGAGGTTGAGGAGTAGCGTTTGTGAAACTTACTGTAAACAGACCCAACGTGTTGCGATAGGCAATGGTCTCGTTATCGGCCAGCCAAATGGTTTCAAAGTAGTCCCAATAATCATGTGTCCAGGAATGATAAGAAAAGTTCTGGAGATTGAGAGCATAAAGAATAGGTCTGCCTTCATCTGGGGGACCCTCACGAGGGGCGAAACTCAGTTCAATATCTCCTTGTATCTCCATAGCCAACCACTGTTCATCGGGCGACAAAGAAATGCCACTCCAGAGATACGGATGGTAGAGAATGGTTTGCAGATGCCATTGACCTGTTCCCGGATCAGGGGAGACCATATACAGATTGGCCGCAGCTTCAATAGTGGAAAGGTGGGAACGGGGATCCCAAAAGAAAAGTAAACGTCCCTGGGGCATAGGCAGGGTTGGGGTGGGCGTGGGTGTAGGAGATGGCGTAACGGTGGACGTGGGTGGGGGAGTGTTTGTTGGGGCGGTCGTGGGCGTGGGGGGAATGACCTGGGCGGGCGGGATGGGCTGTCGGACGGTAACGGTGGCTTGTGGAGCGGCGGCAGTGGGCGTCGGATTGGGTTGGGGCCGGGCAGCAGCGCAACCAGCGGTCCAGATGACGCACCCAAGAAACCAAAATGGCGTAAGGCGTTTCATAACTTTTGGTTACAAGCTATTTTATACTGCGCAGGTAAGATGCTGTTTCTTCATCTTGACTTTTAGGGAATGGTCGCTATAATGCGCTGCACGATGAGGGCGGTTAGCTCAGTTGGTTAGAGCGCTACGTTGACATCGTAGAGGTCACAAGTTCGAGTCTTGTATCGCCCATGAAACAGCCCGTAGCGGCTGTTTTTTTATTTTTGTAGGGGTATCTTCTCAATAAAGTGCGGCAAAGTTGGTTGAGCCTGTCGAAACCAACTGCCTTTGACAAGCTCGGCCTTCGACAAGCTCAGGCGGCGTTTCCCTCGAAATATTGAGAAGTTACTTGTAGGGCAGGTTTGAAACCTGCCCCTACATGTGAATCGGCTGACCCTCGACGCCGTGCGCCGCTTCCATCAAAACTTCGCTCAGCGTGGGGTGGGCATGCACGTTGCGGGCGATTTCTTCCGCCGTCAGTTCCGCGTAGCGAGCCAGCGTCAGCTCTGGCAGTAGTTCCGTCACGTCGGGGCCCACCATGTGCGCGCCCAAAATCTCGCCATAACGGGCGTCGGCTATAATTTTAACGAAACCTTCTCGTTCTCCCAGGCCCAAAGCCTTACCGTTTGGTTGGAATGGGAACTGCCCCACCTTGATCTCGTAGCCTGCCTCCCGCGCCTGCTGTTCTGTATAGCCAAAACTGGCTACCTGCGGCACGCAGTAGGTAGCGCGCGGCATCATGCGATAGTTTTCAATGGGTACGGTGGGATGGTTGGCAATCGTTTCGGCAGCCACCAGCCCCATCGCTGAACCCACATGCGCCAGCTTGACCGGAGAGGCCACATCCCCAATGGCGTAGATGTTGGGCACATTGGTGCGCATATGCGCATCTACGGCAATGTCCCCCAATTCGTTCAGCTCAACGCCCACATTTTCCAGGCCGATATTTTTCACATTGGCGGCAAAGCCAATCGCCAGCATCAGCTTTTCAGCGGACACAGATTCGCCATTGCCCAGGGTGACTTTGACGCCCTGTTCGGACTTCTCCACGCCAGTCACGCCCGTGCCTGTGTGGAACTTGACGCCCAGGCGCTTGTAGGCTTTTTCCAGCACGTCGCTTACTTCTGGCTCCTCATTGGGCAGCAGGTGGGGCAGCATCTCCACAATAGTCACTTCCACGCCATAGTTGACCCACATATAAGCGAATTCCACGCCAATGGCCCCGCCGCCAATAATAATCAGGCTTTTGGGCAGGGTTTCGGTCATGATGGCTTCAATGTAGCTAATAATTTTTTCCCCATCCAGGCGGGCAAAGGGCAGGTCTTTGGGTCGAGCGCCGGTGGCAATGATGATGCTGCCTGTGGTCAGGCTGGCCTCGCCGCCGCTGCCAA
Organism: uncultured Ardenticatenaceae bacterium; assembly: GCA_964507675.1. GTDB lineage: Bacteria > Chloroflexota > Anaerolineae > Promineifilales > Promineifilaceae > JAGVTM01. Next base: position 2,173 of record CAZDSN010000368.1, read on the forward strand.
GCTGCACCTGTACCGATTCGCGCCCGGTAATGGTGGCTGTGCCCTCGAATACCTCGACGTTATTCTTCTTCATCAAGAAGCCGACGCCCTTAGTCAGACGGTTGGATACCTGTCGGCTGCGGGTGAAGGCAACCCCATAATCCAACTTCAGGTTCTCAAAGCTGAAGCCAAACTCGCGGCCGCGATGCTGCAAGGTATGGGCCACCTCCGCATTTTTGAGCAGCGCCTTGGAAGGGATGCAGCCAATGTTCAGGCAGACGCCGCCTAGCCACTGCTTTTCTACGATGCCGACTTTTAAGCCAAGTTGAGCAGCCCGAATAGCCGCCACATAACCACCCGGCCCGGCGCCAATGACAACGACATCAAATTGATTTGCCATGCTTGTTTCTCCGTCTATTCAGGTGTGATGGACTTCTGGCAATAATACCACCTTTCACAAGGGCGTCGCGCCGCTGGTGGTTGTTTTGCGATGTAAACGCTCAGCCAGAAATCAGATTTTTCTGTGTAAAGCGTCGCGGGAAAGTGGTCAAGTATCTGGCTTCTCCAGAGAGAATGAGCGGTTACTCTGTGATTATACCTTTTCCGCCAATGAAGGCATAGAGTTGCCCCATCGGACCTGGGTGTCATCCCTGCCTGCGGCAGGGATGACACCCATTTTTATGGGCAATTTTGGGCGCGTACACGCCTAAAATTGCTCTCACTCCAGGATTTCGCAGATTGTTGCCTGCGGAATGGCAAGGGGTGTGTTTCAAAGGAATAACAATAATTAATTGTTCTTCCTCTTTTTGAAATTACAGCGGCTTGAGCTTCACATACAGCGTGAATCCTTCTCGCCGTTCTACCACGACTGCCGTGTTCGTTTCGATAGTGCCGGCATCTTCATCAGCAATAACAGCCCGCCATAGTTCGCCATTAACCAGGATAGTACCCTGCGGGGCCAACGGTTTGCGCACATGCCCCACCATGCCGATCAGTCCTTCGCTGCCGGTTTGGGGCCGTTGGCGGCGCGAACGCCAGGCCAGGGTGGCAATTGACAAGAACAGGACGGCGCTGGGCAGGCTGATGCCAATGGCGCTGGCGACAGAAATACGGGCAAATTCGGGCGAACTGGGAGAGTTAAACAACACCAACAACCCGGCGACCAGGGTGACAATGCCGGCCAGCGCCAGGCCGCCGTGGGCCGTGCTGACCACTTCCATTAAGAGCAAAATGAAGGCCACCAGTATCAACACAACTCCCAACCAGTTGACGGGCAACTGCCCCAGGCCATAAAGCGCCAGCAGCAGGCAAATGACGCCAATAAAGCCAGCCACCCAACCGCCAGGGCTTTGCAGTTCGATTAAAATGGCGGGAATGGCTATTGCCAGCAAGAAGCCCACCAGGGTTGGATTCGACAACGCATGGAAGATGGCTTCCAGGGGAGTCATCTCCACTTCCTGCTGCGCCGCGCCCGCCAGTTGCAGCGTACGCGGTTGGCCGTCCACCGTGACGGTGCGGCCACTCACCTGGGTTAATAATTCGGGCACATCGGCAGCAACAACGTCAATGAAGCCGGCGGCCAGCGCTTCATCTGCCGTAACGGCGCGAGCTTCGTCAATCATGGCTTCGCCCAGGGCTACGGCAGCTTCGCCGCGGTGCGCCACCAGGTTGCGCATGATTGCTTTGAGGTCTTCCGTCGTTTTAAGAAAAGCTGTTTCGGGAATGTCTTCGCCGGAAAGGTCAATGGGGGAGGCTGCGCCAATCGCCGTGCCTGGGGCCATGGCGGCCACGTGGGCGGCGGCGGTGACCAGGCTGCCGGCAGAAGCCGCCTGCGCGCCAACCGGCGAGACGTAGACAATAATAGGGAGGGGAGCGCGCTGAAACGCCTGCACAATTTCCAGAGTGACGTTGACGGAACCGCCCGGCGTATCCAGAATGATGAGCAGGGCGACGGCATTTTCGGCAGCGGCGGTTTCGATGCCGCGCTCGAAGTAATCCAGCATGGCGGGCGTGACAGGTCCTTCGACTTGCAGGGTGAGAATCGTGCCGCCGGTCTGGGCAGCTAAGGCTCCTCTACCCGGCCATGCTGCCGCCAGCAACAACAGCAGCAGCCCCCAAAGCCCTTTCCAGGTAACCAGTTTTCCCAACATGTTGTCTAACTCGCTGGCGCACTGCGCCCTATGGCCGATAATGGCCTACTTTACCAGACATTATACCAGCTTTTGGGGCAGTCTGGCGCGGTTGTCGTTCGGCGATAGGGGTTCCCATTATGAGACATTTTGGTATGATCGCTCTATCTGGTGGAGAAACCAGGACAGGTATGGAGAGGCGAGTAGCTAAAGGGCGTGGTTCATGTCAGTTGAAGACATTACCAGGAGGAAGAAATCATTAATGGGTGAATTTGTAAATTGTCGAAGGGTTAATTGAGCGCCGCTCATCTTTGGAGCGCCGTTTCCGTTAACCATTCACCCATTCAGCAATTCAACAATTAAGTATTGTTACCCCTTCTTCTATCCTAATTTGAAACACATCCGTCGCCAAACCGCCCTATGTGAGGTCTTGCGCATGAGAAAACCACAACGCATAGAACCTGGCCCAGGCCAGGAATCAGTCTGGGATTATCCGCGGCCGCCGCGAGTGGAAGATGTGCCGCAGCGAATCCGCGTGATGTTTAATGGCGTCTGGATAGCCGATACGACGCGGGCGAAACGGGTGCTGGAAATCGGCATGTTCACGGGCTATAGCGCGCTGTGTTTCGCGGAAGCG
>CAZDSN010000369.1:0-4913 GCA_964507675.1 uncultured Ardenticatenaceae bacterium
ATGATGTGGATAGCCTGCTCAATTTCATTGCTGTCGCCGGTCAGGGCCATGCCTCCCTGCGCGTTAATCTGCGGCGGAAACGCCCACCCGCGACCAATAATATCATTGCTCATTTCGAACCTGTTAGACTGGAGCAGTCTCTAAGACTGCTCCAGTCTCAGTTATTACCCGCCAATCATCACGGTTCCGACCGCTACAACCTGACCGCTGGTGTTGGGGATGGGATCGGCGCAGGTCTGGGCGGAATCGCCGTTACGGGCGGCGGGCTTGCCGTTGATCATGACTGTGCTGCTGCCCATCATAATAGTCCCCTGGTTGGTGGGCGGAATCTGGAATGGGCCGCCCTGGGGAATGTGCGGTGGGGTGTTGCGGGCGGTGCTGCCGAGGGTGGCTGCCGGCATTCCCATAATATTCACATTCGCGCTCAAGCTGCCATCCAGGATACCCACAAATGGATGGGGCAGCGGCGTGGGCACGGGGCCGCCAGGGGAAGGAATCATGATAATGTGTATATCCGTAGCAATCACCTGATCGCCTTGTTTCGCTGCCGGTTGTCCCATGTTTTTTAGAAATTTGCCACGAATTGCACGAATTCGACGAATTGTTCTTTTTCATGTCATTCGTGGCGAAAAAAATCAATTCAAATTGATGACGGCGCCTTTGACCGTTACCTGCCCGTTCGCTTCCAGGTTCATGTTCATCGTCGCCGTAAATTTCAAGTTGCCGCCAGCGCTAATCTCAATATCGCCGCTGCTGTCCAGGATAATTTTGCGCCCGTTGTCGTCCAGGGTCACCGTTAGACCGCCGCTGCTGGTCAAGACCAGCTTCTTGTTGGCATCGTCCAGGGTGACCGTATGCCCGCCCGCGCTCTTGATCTCGACTTTGTTGTCCGCGTTATCAAACGTAGCCAGCGTGTGCCCACTGCGGGAGCGCCAGACGCGCACCAAAGGCTGATCGCCGCCTGTAGCGCGCTGCGGCGGGACAGCGTGCTGTCCGTTCCACAGGCTGCCCAGCACCATGGGGCGATCAAAATCGCCCTGTTCAAAAGCCACCAGCACTTCGTCCGCCACAGCGGGCATGACGTACCAGCCCGCTTCTGGGCCCGCGCCAATGCCCACCACCCGCGCCCAGGCGCTTTCAGCGTCGTCGGCCATCCAGGGGAATTTGACCTTGACGCGCCCCCAGTTTTGAGGGTCATCCACATTGGTGACGACTGCCGTGACCACGCCGGGCCAGGAAATGCCGGCATTCCCCCCGCCCAACTGATCCGCCAACATGCCCGTGCGCGTGCCGCGCACGCTAAAATGCGTCGTCAGACCCGCCGGCGAGACCACGTGCGTGGCGCTGGTCACCAGGTACGTGCCGCTTAACCGCTGCCCCAACGCCTGCAGCTCCACCAACTGTCCCGCCTTGATGTCCGGGCGGCGAAACGCGGTTCCGTCTGCTTCCACAAAGGCGCCACTCAATTCGTTCAGGCGGGCTGCCGCCAGCGCGTCCGCCTCCGCCTGGCTAACCACCGGCTGGTTAACAATGACCAGCCGCCCGCGACCAAACTGCCCAGCCCACTGCGCGCCGCTGCGCGATTCCTGGATGTGCGGATAAAGCTGGCTGTCAGCAGCCTGGGCGCGGCCTACCACCGGCTGCTGCCGCTCCACATCCCACCCTTTCACAATCACTTCATCCACCTGCTCCGCCAGCGTCATGCGCGGCTGGAACGTCTGCAAATCATCCCCCCAATGCAGCGTCGCTTCCGCGCCGCCGCGTGGGGGTTGGCGAAAATAGAGCTTGCCATCAGCCACAAAACATTCATAGCCGATGCGCCAGGCGCGCTGCTGCAGAAAGCCCAGGTCTGACTGATTGTGTTGGTAAATGTGGTCATAAACGGTTGCCGTGCTGTCCACTTCCGCCGCCAACCCTGCCGCCTGCGCCATTTCCTGGGCCAGGTCGCTGTCCTTCTTATTCAAAAAGGCGCGGCTTTTGGTTTCCCGAAACAGGCGGTGGGATTTGTCGTAGCCGCGCACCACCAGTTCGGCCACCATGCCTTCACCAAAATCCGGCTCCAGGGCGGTCACCTCTCCCTGCATCAGCAGCGCTTTGCTACCATCCTCTTTAGCCGCCTCGATCTTAACCTCTTTGGTCAAGTCAAAGGGGCCGTTGTCTAAAAGCTGCAAGCCGGGGTCTGCCAGACGCACGGTAAACATAGCCGGCATATGGGCATGTTGGTCCACCACGACTTCCAGCAAATTGCTGAAAACGGCGGCAGGCAGTTCATTGCCGCCCACGGCGATGTAAACACGGCTGGCGAGGGGCTGCGGTTCGGGCATGAGGCTAACCTAGCTGGCGGGAATGTTCAGCCGCTGGCCTGGGCGCAGGCGGTGGGGGTTGACGATGGCATTGTGCGCGGCGATGAGGCGCCATTTGCCGGCATCGTTATAAACAGCCGCCGCAATCGTATCCAGCCGGTCGCCCGCCGTCACCTGCCAGATGCGTTCCGTCGGGCCGCCGCCAGAAGTGGGATTCTGGCCGGGGTAATCCTCCAGGTCTTTGTGTTGGGTAAACGTTATGTCTATCTCTGCCCGCACGGGCGTGCCGTTGGGCAGGAACAACGTGAATTTTTGCGTCATGTTGGTGATGACGGAGACAAAGCGAAACACGCCCCATTCAAAAGCGACTTCGGGCGGCGGCACTTTCTCGGTGCGATTGCCCTCCTGGCGGGTTTTGGATTCCATTAACTTCCACAACTGGCGCGTGGTCTGGCTGACGTCCTCTTGCGCTTCGTAGCTGTCAAAGACGAGCTTCAGGCGCAGCGTCTGCGCGCCCGCTTTCTTAAACTCCACGCGCGGCACGCTGGAGCGGTTGCGCGATTTCTCTTCATAGGTGTTGGTCTTGGCGACGGCGTATTCAAACGGGTTAAACATGCACGTCACCGCCACGCCGCCGCCCTTGCGCTCGCCGCTGTCGTCTACCTCATAAATTTCCGCCGAAACCAGTTCGTTATCCATGTTTGCTTTCAGGTCAGTCTAATTGCAGCGATTTTTAGCCTTTTACTCAAGCCGTTGTTTGCAGCACCTTCAACTGTATCGAATCCATGATCAAATCCCGTAAAAAAGCGGTGGCGTTCAATATCTCCACGCCGATCAATTCCCCCTTTTCGTTCAATTCCGCCGTTATATTCGACCCTAACTCAATGCTGTTCGCCTCTGGCTCATCTGAGATTACCAAATGCAAAACATCTTCCTTTTCAAAGTACCTTATGCTTGTCTTATTCACTGACAAACCTCCCTGTTTTTAACCGAAAGTTGATCTGCTGTCGGGTGGTCGAATGCACGGTGATCGGTATAACCCCATCTTCATCCGTTTCATAAGGCAAAATCACCAATCCGTGACCATACCGCCCAATAACCACTATTCGTCCCGTTTCAGTGTCGTAATAACGCTCAGTAGAGTAATTCACAATCTGCTCTAGCCTTTCCAGGTCAAACCCGCGCAACCTGGCGCGATACCGCATGTAATCAGTCCAAACAACCATACTCGTTCTCCACAAGATTTACCGAGATTGACCAGCAAGTCAGGCAGTTCATCCAGGTTCAAGGGCCAGGCTGTCTGGAGAAAAGAGCGGTCCTGTTCATCATCAAACAACGCTGTTTCAACAATGATTTTCACGCGCGTGTTTGGCATAATCACCATAGGTTCAATGGAAAGAAACACCTGCCATCAAACACCACTTCAATTGTCATGACTAGAAATTCTTTCGTATTTCAATACCGAGACTACTTTCTTGCTGTCCAGTCTCGGTTCAACTGCCGTTGACTATGGCAAGACACGCCACGCACACCCGTGCTGAAGCCACCCGCTGCAAATGCTTGTTAGCTGGCCCTTACTTGTGCAATAGTACCTATGACTCTTAATGTCAACCAAATAGTCATAGCTGATAGCTGTAAATTACAATCTTCGGGACGTATCCATCCGTGTGCTATTTTGTGACGGTATCCAAATGGGCTGCCACTATTTACCAAATACCAATAAACCAAATCAAACAGCCCCTCACCAAGAAGTTCTCGCATTTTCGTGTTGTTAGGGTTAATCAAATCGTTCAGCAAAACATCTCCAGGTACGCTACCCTTAAATTTCTTGATGTCAATGCCAGCAATTTGGGCCGATGTTCTAACAACATTCTCAAACTGAGGCATGAGGGTATGTGTAGCACACACAAAATCTGATTGAAAGTGCCGAGATAGTCCCGCTTTGCAAATGCGCCAGTCATAGTATGAGCCAAGATGGCTGAGTAGATGGGCTATATAGGACTCTGTTAAGTAACCCTTCTCTTGCCAAGTGTTGAACAATACTCCAATAGCCTCAGCTATTTCGGCTACATATTGCACTGTAAAACGGGCGTTGGCATCAAAACCGCCACGAGGATTGCCTTGAGAGTCTACAAACCGGCCAGGAATCCACCCTGATAACCCTTTGCCACGATACTTGGCTTCTCGTTCCTCAATCTTTGATTTGTTCAGTAACAGTCGCTCATCAGCCAAAAGTGTGGATAGTTTATCTTCTTTTGGCTCATAATCGGCTACCAACTCTTCAACCAAAGGTAGAAACCGTTCGCCATGCTGTTCTTCCATAGCTTTGTGCAGTATTACTTCCACCCTTTCAACAATATCCATCTGATGCACTGTTTCAACATACTCAGGACTAGAAGGGGCTTCGGATTGCATTGCCTGTACGAAGGCGGAACTAGGCAAACGTTCAACGCGTATTTTCTGGATGTTGCCCGCTATTTGTAAGAGATGAATAGCCCATTCAGTATTTCCTACTCTATCCTGTGCTATTCTCGCTGCGTCACGATACCATCCTTCTGCATTATCCAAATTGCCTCGCCTAAAACTGACTTGTGCGCCTAATTCCATTAC
>CAZDSN010000370.1:0-4912 GCA_964507675.1 uncultured Ardenticatenaceae bacterium
GCCCGCGCGCGGGCAACGTGTGGACAGTATGCCACAGGGGGAGTGAATGGTTACAACCCGAGAGACGGGCGGGCGCTCCCATCCCGTCTGATTAACTGCCTGGGTGACATTTCGCAGCGCAGCACGTGACATACCACACTGGGCGCGCGCCTTGATTCAGCGTATTCTATGCCATATACGCAAATTCCCGTCCTGGAGGTCAATATGGCAACAGAGAAGTGGGTAAAGATTGATTCACACTACTGCAACATCATTGAGCGTGAAGCCCAAATTGAAGAACTTCGCCGCTATCCGGCGGACATCGTACCGGACACGTTGGGGTATCAGGTAGTCGCCCGCAAATGCACGGCAGCCATTGAGTGCAATTTGCTGGGCTGCCAGTGCCAATGGGCGTATACCAACCCCATGGTGGATCGCTTCAATCTGCCAGAATAACGGCGCGCCCCATCACATTTGCCATAAAGCCCTCCCAGCAATCCTGTTTCCCAAAAGGAAAGGGCGTCTATTCCACCAGCCACAGAATAGACGCCCTTTCTCTTTGTGGGTTACTGTCTGACCAAAACAATCACAGATTGCGCAGATTTAGCAGATTTATCTTAACCGCTAACCCTCTCGCTGGCTGAGCCTGCCGAAGCCCTGAGCTTGCCAAAGCCCTATGTTGCCTTCGACAGGCTCAGGCAACGATCTGACCACTGACCACTCGCCACTGACCACTCGTCACTCGCCACTCACCACTCTCTTTATGCCGGCACGGGCCAGCGCCCGGCAACAGCCATTTCCACCAGTTCCGCGGCGGTCAGCCGTTTACCCAACGCCAGCTTAGCCTGCTGCGCCCCATGGACGCTTACGCCATGGACAGCCATTTCTACCAGCTTCTCCGCCGTCAAATCAGGCAGTTCCAGCGCCCCTATTTGTTCGGCAAAGTGAGGCGACACGCCATGAATGCCCATGTCCACCAGCGTCCCGCCGGACAAATCGGGTAAATTCAAGCCCGCCGCCGTCGTTATCAGGTGAGGCGTGACCCCGTGAATAGCCATATCCACCAGGTCGGCGCACGTTAACTTAGCTCCCAGGGCTGCATGCGCCTGCCGCGCCAGCTCACCGGATACGCCATGAATGCCCATTTGCACCAACGTCTGCGGCGTCAAACCCGGCAGATCAAGCCCCTGCATCTCCTGCATAAATGCCACGCTGACGTCATGGATACGCAGCGACACAATGTCGTCCAGGGTCAGGCCGGGCAAATTCAGCGCTTGCGCAGCCCGCACATAAGCCATATCAACTTCGTGAATAGCCAGCGGCAGCAGCTTCTCCAGGTCTGTGTACCCGGCTGCCCGCGCTTCCTCAATAAACGCCGGGCTCACTTCATGAATGGCTAATGGCAGCATCTGCTTCAATTCCGTCAGCCCCAAAGCCTGCAACTGGCGAATATAAGCCAGGTCCACGCCGTGGTTCGCCAGCGGGATAATGTTTTCCACGTCGGTAAAACCAAGCGCCTTGACCTGGCGCACAAAGTCCATATCCATGTCATGCTGCGCCAGTTGAATAATCTGCTCGACGCGAGCGTACCCCTCTGCCTGAGCCTCGCGGATGAACTCTGGCGAGATTTCTAGCTGAGACAGTTTCGCAAGCTGGCGATGAGTCAGCCCGGTCAGTCCAGCCGCCTGCATCTGTCGCGCGAATTCCACGGTGACGCCGCGCCGCTTGAGTTCGCGCAGTTCCTCATGGCTAAAGCTAAAGCCAGCCTCAACCATGCCCGCCCCGTAACTTTCAGACTGGCCCGCATCCATGCGCGCTGTTGGCGGCACGGGCGGTACGGGAGGTGCTGCCGGCACAGGCGGGACTGCCGGCACGGGCGGCACGGGGCGCACGGGCGGCACGGGAGCGACTGCCGGCACCGGCGCCGCCGAAGGTACAGGCGCTGCCGCCGCCCCGAGGCGCGTTGACGCCGCTGGCGTCCCTTCATCTCCCAAGGCGTCCAGCAATTTGGCAGCATCCGCCGCCGTGATTTTGCCCTCAGCCAACATCGTCAAAACCATTTTCCGTTCTTCCATCAGCTTTCTAGCGACCTCCTTGCTGCATTTGTTTCAATAGCTCCGCCGCTTCATCTACGCCAATCTCGCCTTCATTGAGCTGCCGCAGCACATCGTGGCGGTTGTGCGCATGAGGCGCCTCCTGAGGCGTCTCAAATCCCAGTTCCGCAATCATCTCGTTGAGCCGGTTACGAATCGTCCAATAAGAAAGACCCAGTTCCCGTTCCATATCTTTCACGTTGCCGCGGTTCTTGACAAACATCTCCAAAAAGCGTAAATTGTCCGCAGACAGACGGGAAAAGATGTTGGGCTGGAAACGACCCTGTACCACAGTCTCGCAGCGCGTGCAGCGCATTCCCGTCACAATCATCTCGCCCTCACACGAAGGGCATTTTTCAATAATTTTGCGCATATAGTCAAAACCTCCTTATACTTGTTTATAATAAACAAAATTTTTGGTTTTGTCAACAACTTTTTTGAATTTCGCCGCAAACGTAGGGGCGTATGCAATACGCCCCGTATCGCATACGCCCTCTATTACTGTCCAGAAATAAGTTTCCGGAGTCGAGGCTTCAGCCGGCTGAAGCCTCGACTCCGGAACGGGAAGTAATTTTTAGACGATTACTAAGCCACCGCCAACGCTTCCCAAACTGCCATGAGCGCCGCCAGTTCACTCTCCAGGGCATGATACCGCCGGTTGAGCGCCGCAATCTCCGCCCATTGCTGCGCCGCTGCCGCCTCTTCCAGCCGCTGGCTCAAGCGAAATCGCTCTGCTTCCAGGTCGCCGATCTTTATCTCTGCCTCCGTCAAGGAAACAGCGTTAGCCGGGCGGCGGACTGTCCCGTTCTGATCATAGGCAGGCAGCGCAGGCGCGGGCGTAGCCGCCAACGCCGGCGCTCGCGCGGCCAGGAAGGATTGGTAATCGCCATCGTGAATGTGCAGCCGGCCTTCGCGTAGTTCCCAGATTTGGGTAGCCAGGCGGTCAATCAGGTAACGATCATGGGAGACGAGCAGGATTGTGCCGGCATAATCTTGCAGCGCCGCTTGCAGCACTTCTTGGGCGGGAATGTCCAGATGATTCGTCGGCTCATCCAGCAGCAGAAAGTTAGACTCATCCAGCGCCAGGATAGCCAACGCCAGCCGCCCTCTTTCACCGCCGCTGAGCGCGCCCACCGGCTTGAACACGTCCTCGCCGCGAAACAGATACCGCGCCAGGTGGTTGCGCGCCTGGCTGACCAGCATATGCCGCTGCGCCAGCAGTTCATCCAGCACCGATCTCGCCGGGTCTAGCGCCTGCTGCGCCTGCGCAAAGTAACTTGTCTGCAAGTTAGCGCCCAGCCACAGCCGCCCCGCCAGCGGTTCGATCTCGCCTTGCAGCGTGCGCAGCAAGGTGGACTTGCCGCTGCCGTTGGGGCCAATCAAGGCTGCGCAGGCCTGGCGCGGCAGTTCGATGTCCTCCGCCGCGAACAACGGCTTGCCCGGATACCCCACCACCAGGTCTTTGCTGCGCAGCACCAACTGCCCGCTGCGGTGGCTGGGCCGCAGCCGCATCACCAACCGGGCATGGCGCGGGTTGGGCGACGCCAACGCCTTAATATGCTGCTCCACGTCAACCACCGTCCAGTTTGCGCCAGAAATGCCCATTTCCGCGGCAAAGCGGGCCCAGTTCATATTCAGCGCGCCTGTGCCGCCAATTTCCACCGCTTTTACTTCCCGGACAAGCCGTTCCAACAACCCTTTGGCGCGATCCGTGGTACTGGCGCGGGCAATATTGCGTTTGACAAAGTCTAGATCTTTCAGGAATCGTTCCCTGACAGCCATAAATTCGGCGTCGCGCAAATCCCACCGTTCTTCGCGCTGCTGCAAATAAGCCGTGTAGTTGCCGCGATACGCTTCCAATCCATTCCGGCTCATTTCCCAGACGGTGTTGACCACCTCATCCAGAAAGTAGCGATCGTGGCTGGCAATGAGCATGGCGCCTGTCCAGGTGCGCAGGGTGTTTTCCAGCCACTCAATGGCGGACACGTCCAGGTGATTGGTGGGTTCGTCCAGGATGAGCAAATCTGGCTCTTCCAACAGCAGGCGAGCCAACAAGGCGCGCGTTTTCTGCCCCCCGCTGCAATGGCGCAGGGGCAAATGCCAATCGGCGGCGGCAAAACCGAGGCCCGTCAGCGTCTGTTGAATGCGCAGTTCGTAATCGTAGCCGCCCGCCAGTTCAAACCCTTCCAACAGGCAGCCGTAGCTGTCCAGCAGTTCCGCCGAAAAATCTCCCTGGCTCATGCGGTCTTCCATCTGGCGCAGTTGGGCGGCTTGCTCTTGAATGCCGGCAAACACCGCCAACATCTCCTGATAGACGGTGTTGTCCAGCGCAGCAAATGCGCTTTCTGCCTCCTGACGCAAATAACCCAGCCGCACGCCGCGGCTCACATGGACATTGCCGCCCATAGGTCGCGCCTGCCCCGCCAGAATACGCAGCAGCGTCGTTTTGCCAATGCCGTTGGCGCCCACCAAACCAATGCGCGCCTGGTGCGCTATGCTGGCGGACAAACCCGCAAAGATGTCCACCGCGCCAAATGATTGTGTCAAATGATGAAATGTTAGAATAGACATGAGCTTTCTCCAGCGGCGGCGACAACGCTGCCATCGCGCCGCCTATCTCGGGGCCGGGGTCACGCCTGCGGCGGTCATTGGCTGCGGCGCTATGCAATTGCATGGAAGCCAGGGAAAACAAAACGACCGCGGGCAGGAGTTTGCCGCGGCCGTTATAGTTCAAAAGGGGAAATCAAACCCAGTTATGTCAACAACGCGCAGGCACACTCCGATGAGGTAAGCCAAAAGAAGCTGCTCTAACAGCCAGCATCATAAAGGGAACAGAAGAA
>CAZDSN010000371.1:0-4900 GCA_964507675.1 uncultured Ardenticatenaceae bacterium
AAAACAAATCTGCGTCATGGTTCGGCTGTGCTCACCACAAGCCTGCTAAATCCTGTTTTCATTCCTCGTGGTGCGCCTCGCGCATGAGGAACTCCTATGAAATTACGAAGGACGAGGGATGAAGGACGAATTTCATTCCTGGTGATACGTCGCCGCTCATGAGAACTCCTCAAAGATAGTCTCACGCGGAGACGGTGAGAAAAATTCGTGATAATTCATGCAATTCGTGGCGAAAATGACGCTACAGGTTTCCAAGCTTGCCGTTCGTCTCCGCTTCATCGTCCTCGGGCAGGGGTTCCAACGGCAGCGCCTCCGCGCGGGTAATGTCCACAGTCATCACCCCGTCCACCTGCCCTATATCTTGCACGGCTTCCCGCGCTATCAGGCGGTTCTGGGCAATAGGGCCTTCCACATGGACGCGAGCCAGACTAAAACCAATTACATTGGCTTCGCCATCCACAAGCACGTCCCCCACCGTGCCCACTTTGGTCCCGCCAGGGGTATCAATGCCCCGTCCCTGCAAATCGCCGCGCCGCAGCCAACCTGATGCCGGCGCAAACTGGTTGCTGTCTGTCACCGCCTCGTCATTCTTCACTAACACAGCATCCAGACCAAACACGGCAACCCCTTCGCGGGGGATGAGCAGGGCTTTGCTGCGAAACAGCCCTTCCTTGCCCAAATAAATACCCATGATGGTTCTGGCTTCATTGTCCAGGTACAGGTCTTTTACCTCCCCCAACAGCTTACCTTCCGTCACACTATAGATGGGCTTGCCCACCAAGTCTTTGCCCAGGCGCATAGCTTTCTCCTTTCAGGGAATGGGGATCAAAGGCGCAGAACATCGCTGCCGCAGATGGATCAACCGCTCAGCCAGCGCGCGCCATCTCATTATCTGCCGATTATAGTCTGATCCGCATTGCCGGCAAAGTGGCATACACCAGCAACGGGTGTGATAGGACAGTGATTCACGCGGATGAGGACCACGTAAACATCCATCGGCGAAATCTGTGATTATTTTCATTGATTCCTTCGACAAGCTCAGGATGGGTATGGCGCGGCCCGGGTTGTCTCTCTGGCAGATTTTTTTACGCTTGGGGGCGCATGTGCGAGGGTCATGACACCTATAAAATTTCCGGGTTCAATTATCCCCGCGCGACTTCAGGCGTTTTGGTGGGATAATGATTAATCTCGTAGATGGTGAGAAAATATTGTCTTTTTGGGGATATCTTGACAAAAACGGGCATAAAACCGCCCGTTCTTGATGGTTTTTGCTATTTTCAAGGGAGATCGGCGACAAAAAGAGAGGATAATTGTTTTGGGCCGGGAAGGGGTTTGGCACCAAGGGGGTGGGATTCAATTATCCCCCCCTGGCAGCGGGTGGAGGCAGTAATTCTCAATTTGAACGGCTTGCTCTTTTAGCTGTTGGTGGGGACCAATGATGTACGGGAAGCCGCCCCTGGCGGCGATTGATCCACAGGCCGAGCAGCCAAATGAGAATTGCCAAACAGATCCCCTTCCCTGGTAATGGGAACGGTGAACAGGCTATAATGGATGAAAAATCAGGGCGAGAATGAACGCCTGAATTGGTTATCACCCGTCGCAAAGGATCTTTTGTATGTTCTCCAGCCTCAACCCGCACGTGTTGCGTTTGCAGTTTCCTTCTCTACAGCAAGAAATCAATGGTCAGCCCGCTGTTTTTCTGGACGGGCCAGGCGGTACGCAGACGCCTGTGGGGGTCATCGAAGCCATGTCGGAGTATTTGCTGCGGGACAACAGCAACCAGGGGGGGCGGTTTGCCACCAGCCAGCGCACGGACGCCTTGTTGGCGGGAGCGCGCCAGGCGGCAGCGGATTTTTTGAACGCTGCCCGCCCGCAAGAAATCCTCTTTGGCCCCAACATGACGACGCTGACCTTTCACTTCAGCCGCGCTCTCAGCCAGACGTGGCAGGCAGGGGATGAGATTATCGTTACGCACCTGGACCACGACGCTAACATTTCCCCCTGGCTGCTGGCTGCCCGCGATCGGGGCGTAACGGTTCGGTGGCTGGATTTTCATCCTGAAGATTGCACCCTGGCCCTGGCTGAGCTGCCCCACCTGTTGACAGACAAAACGCGGCTGGTGGCAGTGACTTTTGCTTCAAACGCCGTGGGCAGCATCACGGACGTGGCGCAGGTGGTACGCCTGGTTCATGCAGCAGGGGCGCAGGTATATGTGGATGCGGTACATTATGCGCCGCACGGGCCGATTGATGTGCAGGCGCTGGATTGCGATTATCTGGTGTGTTCGCCCTACAAGTTTTTTGGCCCGCACAGCGGCATTCTTTATGGCAAGTATGCTCATTTGGAGTCGCTGCCGGCATACAAAGTACGCCCGGCCTCCAACCAGCCGCCCGGCAAATGGGAGACAGGCACACCGAGTTTTGAGAGTATTGCCGGCATTCGCGCCGCCATTCACTACCTGGCGGCCATCGGCGGCCTGTACACAGGCTCTGACCTGCCCCACCTGGCGGCTTATACCGGTTCCCGCCGCCACTTGAAAACAGCCTTCCACCTCATTCAACAGCACGAAGCCGCCCTTAGCCTGCGTTTTTTGACGGGCGCTGCCGGCATTCCCGGGCTGCGGGTCTACGGCATTACGGACATTGAACGCCTGGATGAACGCACACCCACCTTTGCCGTCAGCCTGGCGGGGTACACGCCACAACAGCTTGCCCAAAAACTGGCCGATCAGGGCATCTTCGTCTGGGACGGCCATTATTACGCCGTGGCCGTCATGGAACGTTTGGGGCTTTTGGATCAGGGTGGCCTGGTGCGTATCGGCTTTGTCCATTACAACACGGCTGCCGAAGTGGACAGAGTCCTACAAACATTAAAAGACCTGGCACAATGAGCGTCAGGCGGGCTGATGGCCCGCCTGACGGTCCCTTTCTCACTTTTGCGCCGCCACGAGCTGCGTCAACAACTCCGCCTGCGGCGGCACGATGACGATCTCGCTGTTTCCTTTCAGCACATTCTCTGTCTCCAAAATATCGAACATCGCTTTGGCGACTTCCGGGTCTTCGCCGATCTTTTGCAGAGCCGCTCCGACGATCTCCGGGCGCATGGCGTTGGCGCGGGCAAACTCCACCGCCGCCCGCCGTTCTGCCGAACTGGTGATCACGCTCACCCGGTTGGCCCCATCCTGGCGGATGGCCGAGGTCACCTGGCGCAGCCGGTTCACCACTTTTTCCTCGATCTGTTTGATCATGGTGTGGTCGCGGAAATGCACCTTGCGAATGTATACCGAGCCCAGCTTATAACCCCACTCGTGTGATTTGGGTGAGACTTCAGCACGCACTGCCCGGCTCATCACGTGCCGCGTGGATAGCATGTCGTCTAGCCGCATGTTGCTCAATGTACGTACTGTGGCGCTGCTGACGTTAGCGGACAGCGAGCCACGCGGGTCGGTATTTTTAAACAGGTATGCCACGGGATCGCTGACAAACATCTCGTACCAGACCCCCATACCCATGGGAGCGCCTTCCTCCGAATTGACAGGCAAACTGCGTAGATACTGCTGGTCCAGGCGCATATCCAGCACGTGCCGCTGGCCAAACCAGTTAACAATCAAGGCGCTGGGTCCCAACTTTAGCCACAACAGTTGCAACCCTGGTTCCTGCAACACCCCTACCACTCTGCCAAACAGCACGTAGACGTGACACGTTCCTTCTTGCACCACCGCGTAAACGCCAAACATGCGCAGGAACCAGCGGAAAATGGGTTCTCCAAAAAGCAAAACGGCAAACGTGACGGCCGCCGCAGAAAAAACACTCAGTAAATCGCTCATTTCGACACCTCCATAATCACGCGGCGCGCTTTGGCATACAGTTCCAGCCGCACATTGCGCAAATATGCAGTCAGCACGTCTGGTCCGCTCTGTTTTAACTCGCTCAGTTGGGCAGCCAACATGTTCAGCGGTTCCACTTCCGCCTGCGCCCGTAAGGTTTCGATCTCCACCGCCCGTTTTGACTGCACGATCGTCTGGTCTGCTTTGGCTTTAGCCAGGCTGATGTCGGACGAGACTTCGTTGTGGGCCGTATTAATGGCCGCCAGGGCAGATTCTACTTCGTGCGGCGGGTCAATACCGGTGATCAACGAGGCGTCAAATTCAATACCATAGCGGGCCGCCGCCGAGGCGCATTCTCTTTCCATGTAATCGTTAATCTCGTTCAGGTTCTTGCGCAAGTCGTTGATAGAAATCCCGATGAGCAGGTCGCTGTCTACATCTTCATCCGATTCCAGCAGGGCGCCGCCGTCGGGGGACTCGAAGCTGGCGATGCGTTCGCGCAAGATAGCCACGAAATAGCCCATGACGTGTATGACCGGGCTTTTGACGCCAAACATATAGGCGTACAGATTGCGCTCGCAGACGCGGTAGCGGATTTGCCCGGTCAGGCCAATGTTAAGCTGGTCTTTGGTAACCGCCTCCAGCATGGTCCCGTTCTGGTTGGCTGTGGGCGTTTCCAGGTCCATGGCCATGTTGATTGTCTCTGTGGCTACAGAAACTTTGTATACCTTTTCCCACGGCCATTTGAAATAGGGGCCGCCAGGCTGAATAACGCGCACCTGGGGGTAAATGTACCGCTCCTTATCTTTCTCGTTGAGGGAATCGGCTATGGGATCGTCAAGTGTGGTAGCTTTGCCCAGGCGCGCGGCTCGCCCAAAGTGGGTTTTGACAGCGCGTTCGTTCTGGTCCACGGTGTAGAAACTGGTGAGGATATACCGCAGCAGAAACCACCCTACAAATCCGAGGAAAACTCCAATAAAAATTGTGGGCATTGGGACAACCTCCTTCGAAAATAGTGAATAGTGAACAGTGAACAGTGGTCAGTGGTCAGTGGTCAGAAAATTCGTGTCATTC
>CAZDSN010000372.1:0-4900 GCA_964507675.1 uncultured Ardenticatenaceae bacterium
AGGGCGAGGGGCGCGCAGCGCCCCTCGCCCTACATTACCCCTTCCCTGGCAAGGGGATTCATGACCAGGGCGGGCGACCAAAATGAGAATTGCTGCATCCGCGTAGGGCTTTTTGGCGGGGCATAGCATATCCAGTACAATGAACCCGTTTCAGCTTAACTTTACGCTCACGCACACAGCAATCTGACCACAGGCATGCGGCGTGCCCGCAGATGTGCCAGCACCCTTTCTTTCTGCCAGGCTAACTGTCTCCCCCAGCAGGTATCAGCTTGTTGCCGTTGAGAAGGGTATACGTTGCGGTCAAGCCACAGTCGGGGTTAACGTGAGCGCCAACATCAATGGGAGATAAAAAAGAAACCTATGTTCAACGGAAACTCGCATCGAACCGCGAAAATTCCTTCGATTTTGCTACTGCTGCTGGCTATGAGCGTTATTTTGGTGCGCGGGGCGCATTCTGAAGTGCGCGACTTCGAATTTGTGAGCGTCGGCAGCGACGGCTCGCCTTCTAATAACGAATCTTTTTCGCCCACCCTGTCCGTTGATGGCCGCTACATTGCCTTTATGTCCTGGGATACCGGTTGGTTCCCCGAAGATGGCAACAATGCCCTCTGTTTGCCGGCCATAAACTGCATGGACGTCTTCATGCGCGACCGGCTCACAGGCGAGACGCGCAAAGTCTCATTTACCTATAACGGCGCTATGGCCACTGACGACAGCGGCGAGCCCAATATCAGTTTTGATGGCAGCCGGCTGGTTTACACTTCCTATGCCACTAACCTGGTACCCAATGATACCAACCGGCAGGAATTTATCCGCAACGGCAATGATGTTTTTCTGTATGAATGGGCCAGTAACAGCAACAGGCGCATCAGCCTCAGTAGTTCTGGCCAGCAGTTAGATGGTAACAGCTTTGGCGGCGTCATTTCCGGCAACGGGCGTTACGTCTTTTTTGTTTCCGAAGCGAAAAACGTAATGCCCGGTATCCTGCCAGACCCGACTAGCTGCCCCGACCCCATCATTGTGGGGCTACGCTGTGGTCTCATTTACCGGCTGGATTTAGATACAAACCAACTGGAAGTTTTAGATGCCATTGGCTATGATGGTCTGCCATCCAATGGGATTCACGCGGCTATGGGCAACGTGGACTACACCGGGCGCTACCTCACGTTTTATTCTTACGCCACCAATCTGGTTCCAGGGACGCCCGGCAATGGCGACTATTACAACGTCTTTCTCTACGACCACCAGACGCGCAGTTTCACCCTGGTCAGCAAGAACCCCAACAGCGGCGCGGGCGGCAACAATGCCAGCGGGCAGACCCGCATTAGCCCCGATGGTAAGTACGTCATCTTCAAATCAGACGCCTCGAATCTGGTAGACGGCGACACCAACAATGAGGCAGACGCTTTCTTGTATGAAGTGGCCACCGGTCAGATTCGCCGCGTTAGTGTGACGCAGGCTGGCGGTCAGACCAACGGCCTCAGCCGCGAACTGTCCATTTGCAACGATGGTCGCATCATTACGTTTAGCACGGATGCGGACAACGTGATCCCCAATGACACGAACAACACCCGTGACATCTTCTTTTATGATCGGATTACGGAGCAGGTGCGCATCGTTAGCCAGAGTGAAGATGGACAATTGGGGAATATGAAGTCGCACAAGGGAGTGATCACGCCGGACTGCAGCGGTATTGCCATTTCCTCCGACGCTACCAACTTCATTGCCGGCGACAACAATGGCGAACGGGATATCTTCTGGGCAGAGATTGTGCGCCCGGCTTTCTTCCTGGACAGCCACCTGTCTGCACCCGGAGCAGCGAACCCTGGGGACACTGTTAAGTATAAGATTCGCGTTGTCAACAGCGGCGATGAATCAGGGTCGGCTACCGTCTACGTGTCTATTCCGGCGCACATGACCTACGTGCCCGGCAGCGTCTCTCTGGGCGGCAGCTACAACCAGGCGTTGAACCGGATTGAGTGGAGCGGCAACCTGGATGGGGGGCTGGATTTGCTCATCTCCTATGATGCTGTGGTTGATCCCGATCTGACTGCCTTTACCCTGATCCGCAGCGAAGGCGTGATCAGCAGTAGCAACCTGACAGGCGAGATGACGCACGTGGTCGTGGTAAACGCCTCGGATTGGACCTTTGCGCCTATCTTTGCGCAAACGGGTATCGGTTTGCCTTGATGGCGGCAGGAGGGCATACGCGGCGCTCTATTGAATATGGATTCACGCGGAGACGCGGAAGGCGCGGAGAAAAACAAAGAAGTTGGTAACTACTAAGCCTCTCTGGATTTCACCGCAAAGACGCGAAGAACTCAAAGAAAAACCAGAGAATCCTGGCGTCTTTGCGGTAAGTAGATACGAAGTTGTAACTATTCACCGCAAGACGCATAGAATGCAAAGAACGCAGAGGGCGCGGAGAAAAACAAAGAAGTTGGTAACTACTAAGCCTCTCTGGATTTCACCGCAAAGACGCGAAGAACTCAAAGAAAAACCAGAGAATCCTGGCGTCTTTGCGGTAAGTAGATACGAAGTTGTAACTATTCACCGCAAGACGCATAGAACGCAAAGATAAAGAGAAAAACTTTGGGGTTTGCGTGTGTGGGCGGTTGAATTCCAGAGAGCCTGTAGTATAGGCACAAAGGGCTCGGACAGGCGCTTGCAATCAGTTCGTTCGTTGACGCGCCAACTGGCGCGTTATTTGAGGTCTTCGCGCTCTATGCGCCAGGGGATGGTGTTGATTGCCGGCACAACCCTGGCGTATGGTCTGGATTACCTGTTTAACCTGGTGGCCGGGCGGCTGTTGTCTCCGGCTGAATTTGGCACGTTGGTGGCCCTGGCCGGCGCGGGTCAGGTGCTGGTTGTTTCTTCCCGCGTTATCCAGACGGTCATTACCCATTACGTCACGGAGTTCCAGGCGAAACCCCATGCCGCCGTGCGCACGGCGGCATTCTTTCGCCGCACCTTTTCCGCCGCCTGGGTGTGGGGTGGGGGAGCGACGCTGGCGCTGCTGCTGCTCAGTCCCCCTTTTGCCCGTTTTCTGCGCACCGATAACGTGGCCGCGGTGATGGCTTTGACGGCGACTACGGCGCTGATGGTGGTGCGTCCGGTGGTGGGCGGCGTGCTGCAAGGGACGCAGCGTTTTGCCGCCCTGGGCAATGTACAGATTGTGCAGGCCGGGCTGCGTCTGGCAGTGGGCGTTTTGCTGATGATGGCGGGTTGGGGCGCGTTTGGGGCAATGGCCGCCCTGCCCGTAGCCAGCGCCGCCGCTTTGCTGTTTGGGTTGTGGTTGATAGGCCGGGCTTTCTGGCAGGGTGCGCCAGCGGTGCACCACCAGGTATCGTTTGGCGACTTTGTGCGCTACGCGGCTTACTCTGGGGCTGGCCTGGTGGGGTTTGCCTTGCTGGCGAATATGGACGCCATTCTGGCGCGGCGGTACTTTACGCCGCTGCTGGCGGGTAACTACGGCGCGGCTGTTACTCTGGGCAAGGTGGTGCAGTTTTTTCCCCTGGCCATTGTCCTTATCTTGTTCCCTAAGGCGGCGCAGCGGCAGGCAGAGAAGCGGGACCCTGCCGGCATTCTCTTACCCGCCATGCTTATTGTAGGACTGCTGTGCGGCGGCGTGGCACTGGTTTACTTTTTCTTTTCCGACCCCATTGTGCGCCTCACCGTGGGCAGCGCTTACCAGGTATCTGGCTCGTTGTTGGGTTTGTTGGGGCTGGCGATGACGTTGCTTTCTCTGGCTAACGTCTGGCTTAACTACTTTCTCTCTCTCAATGAAACGCGCTTTGTCTATCTGATATGGGCGGCTATTGTGGCGCAGGTGGGGTTAATGGCCGTGTTTCACCAGGAGTTGTGGCATTTGCCGGCTATTGCTGCCGGCAGTGGGTTGTGGCTGACCATCGCCGGGACGGTCCTGTTTTGGCGGACGCGGGGCAACCAGAAGGGAGGAGCGGAACGTGCACCCTAAACTGCTCCGTTTTCGCGCCAGATTGTTTCGTTATCGGGAGGTGGAGCGGGCGTTAGCTGCCGGCATGGGCGCAGGGCGGCTGCTGGACATTGGCTGCGGCGATGGGGAGAATTTACTCCGCTTTGCCAGCCTGCCCATCCGCCGCGCTGGCCTGGAGGTTTCCTGGCCCCGTTTGCGCCAGGCGCGCCAACATGGCCTTGATGTGCTGCAAGCCACCGGCGAGCGGCTGCCTTTCCCTGATGCTGCCTTTGATATGATTTACGTGGCTCATGTGCTGCATCACGTGGCTAATTATGCGGCGGCGCTGGCTGAAATTGACCGCTGCCTGGCTCCTGGCGGCGTCTTTTTCCTGGTGGAAACGGTCACGGACCATCCTCTGCTGCGCCTGGCGCGGCGCATACACCCTGTGTGGCGCGGCGACGCCGTCGAAGTGAACTGGCGCTACGCAGAACTGGGCCAGATTCTGGCGCAGGCTGGCTTTCAGGCGGTGCAAAGCGACCGCTATAACCTGATCTTCTTCCTCTGGGAGATGCTGCCCCTGGCTTTCTGGCCCCTGGAGATTTTCACGCCGCTTTTCGTTTATCTGGACTTGCTGCTGGACAGGTTCTTTAAGCCGTATTCTGTGCACTGCTATTTTGTGCTGCGAAAATAATCTCACGCGGAGACGCAGAGGGCGCGGAGGTGTAGGACAAACTGTTAGTTTGTCCGCGTAAACTAATTGAGGTTTTAGAAAATGATTCGGTAAACGGGGGGGAAGGCATCCCCAAGGGCTGACCCCCATCCCCCAACCCCCTTCCCCCTTCAGGGGCAGTCCTCCAAGGAGGAGGGGCTTTTCGGAGAGGGCGAAGGGCGCGCAGCGCCCTTCGCCCTACAGTACCCCTTCCCTAGCAAGGGCGGCGGGATTACCCAATTATTTTCGCAATG
>CAZDSN010000373.1:0-4880 GCA_964507675.1 uncultured Ardenticatenaceae bacterium
AATTACCGCTACGGACTTGCAGGGGCGCGCGGAGTCCAGCACCGGCGAGTTGGAAATAGCGGAAGCAGACACAGCGCTGCCGGAAATGCGCGCCTTTGAACTGGACCGCGCCCTCTTCACGCCGAATCGGGATGGCATTGATGATCGGGTGCAGATTCAATTTGTACTGCAAAAGCAGGCAGATGTGCGCGTTTTTTTGCAAACGCCTGATGGGGGGCAGATTCCCATTGGGGAGCTAGAGCGCAATGTGGAGCCGGGCGCACCTGGCCGGCACGTCTACGATTATGAGGGAGGGGTAGATAATGGGGAAACGCCGCCGCCTGATGGCACGTATCTGATTGTGGGTCTGGCCCAGGATGCTGAAGGCCAGCAGATGCGCGTGGAACAGCCGCTGACGATTAGCTATGGCGGCGTGCCCCGCGCCGACATTGTCGCCCCCGTCACCGGGCAGCAGGTGCAGTTCAATGCGACGGCCGTGGCCTTATGCAACACGCTCTATTTCACGTTGACGATTGCGAATTACGGCACGACGCCTATTCGTACTACCGGCCCGGCTCCTGGCACGATCTACGATTCTGACTGGAACTACAACACGTTGGGCTGGTTTACGGAGTCAGGCGCGTGGCGGGTGGCGATTGGCTATGAAAACCAGTTGTCTGACTACCCGTATCGCTGGGCTGTGGGGGAACCCGCCGCCCTGGAAATCATAGATGGCTACCCATACCTGATGCCCGGCCAGCGGGCCGTGGTGAGCGGCGGGATACGCATCACCGGGCCGTTGGGCCAGCGTAATCCGCAGCCTATTTGGGCCGGCCTGATTCATGAGGACGTGGAAATCTCCGAGTTTAATAACCGTGTGGATACGCAATCTATCCTGATTGATTTGCCTGATCCGGCCCATCGGGAGCCTTGCGCGCCGCGAGAGATACCGCACAAGCCGGAAAGCGCGGAAGCACAGCCCTGATGGCTCGCTGGCAGCGCGGGGGCGCTTTTCTCTGACTCAACTAAAATGAAACGCACCCTGTGTTAAATTATCCCAGGCGACAAAAGCCGCTGTACTCTACCTTAGTTGTTTTAGAGTAGATAGGCCAGCGCAGCCGCGTCTTTCCGCCTGCCTGATATAATGGCGCAGTTGTCACGGCCACTCCTAAAGAGCAGGCTTCTTGCAGGTGAAGCCTGGTAAGGCAGCGCCGCCGTCATCGGAAACGTATCTAACAAACATGCTGCTCATGGAACGACGAAAAACCTTCATCATCTTATTATTGGCCTGGATGGGGCTGTGGGCTGCTGCCTGTTCGCCGCAGATCGAACTGGTAGAAGTGACGCGCGAAGTCGTCTCGGCAGGACCTACGGCGACGCTGGCCCCACCGCGCATTGTCACTGAACAAGTGTCGGTGACCCGCGTGGTGACGGAGGTGTTGCAAGTGACGCCAGCCCCACCCGGCAGCGTAGAGCGCCCGCTGCTGCTGCTGTTTCCCCCGACTTATGCCGAGGGGATTATCAATGGGCGCAGCCAGGCGTTGGTGACGGCGTTAAGCGCAGCCACAGGCCGGCAGTATGAGGTTCGTATTCCAGAGAGTCTGGAAGCGACGGTGGCCCTGCTGTGTGCTGAGGGGGATAGGGTGGCGGCGTTTTTGCCGGCATTGTCCACCGTGTGGGCGCAGCAGCAGTGTGGAGCGCAGCCGGCGTTAGTGGGCGAACGGTTTGAAGTGCCGTGGCATGCCGGCATGTACGTCATCCCCGCCGATGGCTCCATCACCACCCTGGCCGACCTGAACGGCAAGCGCTGGGGGATTCCGGGTGAGCAGGCCGTGGTCACCTATGAATTGGCGCTGGCCCAATTACAGCGTCAGGGCATTACGCCCGCCGAAATTGTCCCTTACAATGGCGAAAGCAACGCCCTGTTGGCCCTGCTAGATGGCGAAGTGGACGTCGTCACGGCCTCCTTTAACCCGCCCCTTATGCCCTATGAAGAACGTCTGTGGGCCTATGGCCAGGACAGTCCCGAACTATGGCGCCAGTTAGGTATCCCACCCAGCCGCCACCCCATTGGCTACATTGAGGTCATATTTGGCGGTCCAGACAGCGGCGGCTATCGCGTCCGCGATGCTCGCGCCGCCTTGTTTGACATCCGCCCAGAAATCTTCGACGTCACCCGTGTTTTGACCTTGACCGAGCCTATCCCCAACGGCGCGCTGGTATTAGGCAGCGCCTTTCCCTATGGGTTAGCCGTCCCGTTGACGCAGGCTCTGGCTGATTTTGGCAATTCCGATGCCTGCGCCCAGTCCATTTGTTCGCCCGATTTTTATAACTGGTCTGGCGTGGCTCTGGCCAACGATGCCGCTTACGCGCCCGTGCGAGAGTTGATCCAGACTCTGGAATTAGACACAGCCGCAATTTTTGCGGCTGACGTGGAATGGTAAATGCAATACCTGGAACCGGCTAGCCGCCCAGAGCGCAGGTTCTCCTGGCAGTCTTTATGGTGAAATTTCCACCGGGCCTGCCAATGACAGATTCTTTATGTTAGACGTTGCCGTTATCATAGTCAGTTGGAATGTACGCGATTATCTGGCGGATTGTCTGACGTCTCTGTATGCAGATTTCGGGCGGAGCGGCCTGGTGGGTGACATTTGGGTGGTGGACAACGGTTCTACGGACGGCACCCAGGCGCTGCTGACCGATTTGTTTCCGCAAACGCATCTGATTCAAAACCAGGAAAACGTGGGATTTGGCGCGGCCAATAACCAGGGAATGCAGGCGGCGCTGGCGCAGGCGGATGGCATTCGTTACTTCTTGCTGCTCAACCCGGACACGCTGGTGCGCCCTTATGCTTTGCAGCATCTGGCTGCCTGCCTGGACACTCGTCCGGAAACAGGTCTGGTAGGGGCGCGGCTGGTTTATGGGGATGGTCGCTTTCAGCACAGCGCCTTTGCCTTCCCGCGCCTGACCCAGCTTGCTTTTGACTTATGGCCGGTACCCTGGCGGCTGTACGAAAGCCGCTTGAATGGACGCTATCCGCGGCGGCATTTTCACGCCCGTCGCTCCCCCTTTGCGGTTGATTTTGTGTTGGGGGCTACCATGATGGTGCGCCGCGACGTAGCCGAATCAACGGGTGGCTTTGACGAGTCGTTTTACATGTATTGCGAGGAAATTGACTGGTGCTGGCGCATTCGGGAAGCCGGCTGGACGATTTGTACCGTGCCCCAGGCGGAAATTGTCCATTTTGGCGGAGAGAGTACCAGGCAAGTGCCGGCACACTCTGTGCTCAATCTGTGGCGCAGCCGGGCGCAGTTGTACCAGAAACATCACAAGCTGCCTGTTGTCTGGCTGGCCAGCCACATCGCGCAGCGCGGCCTGGCTCGTCAGGCGAAGCGCACCAGGGATGTCCGCTTGCGCCAGGCATACAGCGCCGCGGCTGCCGTCTGGCGTGACTGCCGCCGCCTCGTTGAAGCGCCGGATACCTGAGATTGCTGTAACTGTGTTGTGTTATTAACGGATCAGGTTTCTCCTGAATGGGGGGCCCTATGGAACTGAGCGCCATCATCCTCACCCTGAATGAAGCTGAGCATATCCAGGCGTGCATTGAAAGTTTGCGCTGGGTGGATCAGGTTCTGGTTTTTGATTCGTATAGTCAGGATGACACGGTAGACAGGGCGCGGGCAGCGGGCGCGGAGATACAGCAAAACGTTTTTCAGAATTACGCGCAGCAGCGGAATGCCGCCCTGGCCGCGCTGCAAACCGATTGGGTCTTTTTTGTGGATGCGGATGAACGGGGCACGCCAGCCCTGGCAACAGAAATTCGCAGCGTTATGGCCGATCGCCCCCAGAATGGGTGGTATGTGCCGCGCCACAACTACATATTTGGCAAATTGACGTTAGGGGCGGGCTGGTTCCCTGACTACCAGCTACGGCTGTTCCGGCATGGCTGCGTTCATTATGAGCGACCAGTGCATGAGGTGGCGGTGGTTGAGGGGGAAATCGGGTATTTGCAGCAGCCGCTGGTGCATTATAACTACCGCGATCCGGTTCATTTTCATGCCAAGCAGCGCAAGTATACGGTGGTGGATGCCGGCATTCTGCACCAACAAGGCGTCGTCCCCCATTTCTACACCCCCTTCA
The DNA here is from genome assembly GCA_964507675.1 of uncultured Ardenticatenaceae bacterium. Taxonomy (GTDB): domain Bacteria; phylum Chloroflexota; class Anaerolineae; order Promineifilales; family Promineifilaceae; genus JAGVTM01. The sequence goes on from CAZDSN010000373.1 coordinate 4,120, forward strand.
CCCAACCCCTGCGCCAATTCTGGTGGCGCTTCGTCACCCTGCACGGCTACCGCGACAGCCTGCATGGGCTGCGTCTCAGCCTCTATCTGGCCTATTACGAATGGGTTAAGTATCGCCGGCTGCAACAGATGCGGAAAACAGAAAACAGGCAACAGATAACGGAAAACTGAATGCTGATTTCGCCTGTTTTATTGGCGTAAATCTGTGAAATCTGCGTTTCTTCACCCGGGCCTGCTCCAGGCTGTCAGGCAGGTTGCAGTCGCATTTGTCTGTCTGGTCGTTGGTGCACGGGTATGTGCCGGCAATGACATCGCCATCACCGGTCACGTTCCCGATCGTCTCTACCCAATTAACAACGCGCCCATCTGACAACTCTTGACGATCTAATCGGCTGCGCGGGGCACCCCTCCCGTTGATCCGTGATAGACATAGGCCCGTCCTTCATCCGCCTGCTCATGGTCATAATAGGGTGCGCCGATGATGACGTTATCAACGCCGTCACCTGAAAATAATGAACAGGGGTTGGCGGATAGTGGAACTTTGGCTACTGTCTCAGTGTTGTCCAGGCTTAGTATGCACGATTAGTTTGTCTGCATAAACGGGCAGTTTGCACGGCCGCTTTTCATTTTTGATTCTATGCGCCATATCCATACACGTCAGGCGTGGGCGTGCCTGGCCTACTGCAAAAGGGTTGAATCGAACCTTTGATTGGTTTATACAGCAATTCTCATTTTGCTTGCTTGATCAAGGAATGAATCCCC
>CAZDSN010000374.1:0-4879 GCA_964507675.1 uncultured Ardenticatenaceae bacterium
TGTCAGCCCCGCCTACGGCGGGGCTGACACCCACCCCGATTAAGTGCAGCGCTACCAACCAGTGTATCCTGGCGTTTTTGCATCTTTGCAGTAAGTGAATACAAAAAAAGACCCGAAGAATGGTGAATTCTTCGGGTCCTGGTCAAAAAAAAGCCCCATCCCTGCAAAAAGGATCGGGCAAGAGTTGGCGAATAAAAGAAGCTTTCGCCCCCGCGCGGGTTGTTGTATCCGGGCAAAAACAAGTCCTGACGTAAACACTAAAACGCTAGTGTAGCACGCCATCCAGCCAGGGTCAAACGCCGGGCGAACTGAAGAAGTTCGACTTCTGGGAGAAGTTGAACTTCTTGTTAAGCTGACAATGCGCAGGATTGGGGTAAAATGGGAGCGGCTGCCTGTATGCGAAGCGGCAGCGGCAACTATCCACCCTGAGGAAGTGCGGCGATGCAGGCTATTGTAGTCGCTGATAACCAGGAAGACCGCGATTTCTTAAATTTCATTTTGCGCCATGCGGGCATAGCTGTGGCCACGACAGCGGCACTGCAGCCGGTGACCGCCACGCTGCCGGAGCGCCCCGTGGACCTGGTGCTGTTGTCGCTGCCGGATAGTCACGCGCTACGGCGGGATATAGAGCAACTGCGGGCCGTGACGCAAGCGCCGCTGGTCGCGTTGGCGGCGCTGCCCACCGAAGAGGTGCACTGCGCCTTGTTGGATGCGGGGGTAGACCTGGTGCTGCCCCGCCCGGTATCTGCCCGTATTCTGAGCCGTTATGTGCGGGGTTTGCTGCGGCGGGTAGGGGTTGTGCCGGCATCGCTCCCCCCCCGCTTTGAAATGGAAGGAATGGTCCTGGACCCGGCCACGCGCACCGTTACCGTCAGCGGCAGCGCGCCGCAGCGTCTGACGCAGCTAGAATATCGCCTGTTTTACCTGCTGGTCAGCAACCAGGACCAGGTCTTACCCACTGAAGTGATTGTGGAGCGCGTGTGGGGGTACAGTGGGCAGGGGAATCGAGAACTGGTGCGCGGCTTAATTCGCCGGCTGCGGCGCAAAATAGAAACCGCCCCGGAGCAAACTCGCTTCATCCAGAACATCCCGGGCGTGGGCTATCGCTTTTCCATCGAACCGCTGCCCGAACCCTAAAACCAGGCTGCTCCCCGCCATTGTCCTCTCCTGGCACACGTTTGGCACGCCAGACTGCTACTTGGCACATTTTTTACACACAGCTTCACCCCCCTTTGATACAACGCATTGTTATAGTTTTTGGAAGTTTGTTTTTTCCCATCCATCTTTTGTTTTGCGCCGTTGTCTGCCAGGTTAATAGACCGCCAACCAACGGCAGCAGCTTACGCGGACAGGCTAACCGTTTGTCCCACATCTATCTGGCAAGGTCAGCGCCAAACTTCCGATCACTGTGCACCCACTACTGACCCCTATTTTTGCAGGAGAAAGCAGCATAATGGCTTCCAAACGTTCAGACAAACCCGCCCTCGGCACCTGTCCTAGCTGTGACACGTCCATTCGTTTATCAGGCAAATTACACATAGGCCAGCTCGTCACCTGTCCCGAATGCGGGGATGTCCTCGAAGTAATCCAACTGTCGCCCACCGTCAAACTCGATTGGGCTTTTGAAGAGCCTTTCGACGACGATGAGGACGACTATGAGGATGAAGATGAATATGACTACGAAGACGAGGACTACGACTTCGACGAAGAAGACGAAGAATACGACTTCGATGATGAAGAGGACGAACTTTAGGAAAGCATTCCCCAGCAGCCAGCCCCCCACCCATTCACTCGCCAAATCCTGAATAGACAAAACCCAAGGGCGCACAGCAACCGCTGTACGCCCTTTTCTGTGCAGGCGAATGCCTCTTATAAGCCACTCAGCGACCTTGACACGCTTTGGGGGACGTCCATGGATTAAGGTTATTGGCTGGCTGCCGGCATTTGCTACCGCGCTGTCGCCACCACTTCCACAATTGCCTCAATCACCAGGTCTGGCTGATCCAATTGCGATCATCAAGGGGTGGGACGATGGCCCGCCCTACGTTTTTAGAGGCCCTGGCGCAGGAGTTGTTTGGGTTTGCGGGTGTAGAAGGGGGATTGGGCGCGCATGGCGGTTTGTAGGAGTTTGAAGGCGGTGGGCAGGCGGCGGTAGTCAATGCCGCCAAAAGGGGGCGCGGGGTCGTAGTGGACGGCAAACTGCACCTGGCGGGCAGTTTCGGCGTCGGTGAGTTGGGCGATGAGGTGTAGGGTCATATCAATGCCGGCAGAAACCCCCGCTGAATTGATGATCTTACCCGACTGCACCCATCGTTCCTGGCGGTAGCGCGCGCCAAATGCCGGCAGATAACCGGTATACCCCCAATGGGTGGTGGCGTCGCGCCCTTCCAGCAGGCCCACAGCGGCCAGCAGCAGCGCGCCTGTGCAAACGGAGGCGGTGAACTGGCTGGTCTGGTGTACTGTCTGGATGTAGCGGCGAATGGCGGGGTTACTCATGGCGCGCAGGGTGGGCGTGCCGCCGCCAGGCACAATCAGCGCGTGCGGGTGGGGCAGTTCGTCAAAACGTTTGTTGGGCATAAACGTGAGACCGCCGTCGCTGGTGACGGGGGCCACGGTTTCGGCGACGACAACAGGCTGGAACTCTGGCCGGAGGTGCGAAAGGGTTGTCATCAGTTCCAGCGGCCCCACCAGGTCAAAGACGGTCAACCCTTCGTAGATAACCAGGGCAATCATTTTTGAGGGGTCTGCGGCGGCAGCAGGCTGCATGGCAGCGGGCTGCATGACAGCGGGCTGCATGGCAGCGGGCCGCGCCGCCGGCATTGTGCCGTTGGCGTGATGCCCGTTGAGACCACCAAACGGCGGATGAGGGTCCCACTCCGCCATGATTTGCACCTGCCGCGCCGTCTTTTCGCTGCGCAGGCGGGAGACCAGCAGCAGCGATATATCCACCGCCGCCGCCGCGCCCGCGCCCGTGATCAGGCGACCGTCTTCCACCCAGGGCTGGCGGACGTAGCGCGCACCCCACGGCGTCAGCCGGCTGGCGTAAGCGGCGTGGGTGGTGGCTTGTTTGCCGTGCAGCAAGCCAGCCGCGCCCAGGATTAACGCGCCCGTGCTGAAAGAACCCACCAACGTTGCTGTTGTGGCCGCCTGGCGCACGTAAGCCACCAGCGCCGCGTCTTGCGCCGCCTGGACGGCAGCTTCCCCGCCGCCAACCACCAGCAGCGCATAGGGCTGGGGCACGTCGGCGAACGTTTTTTGGGGGCGCATAGCCAGCGGCGTGCTGGAGGGGATGAAGCCGGTGGTGGGACCCACGACGACGGTTTCGTAATTGGACATCATGGTGGCGCTGAGCCAGACGTGGTGAGCAGCCACGAGTTCTAACAGAGAAAAGCCGGGGTAGACAACGAGGGCAATTTGTTTTTTAGCGTTGTTGGTGGTCATGGTTTTTCGTTCCTTTAGGAGAGTGGTCAGTAGTGAGTGGTGAGAAGTTCCCCGGAGGCGGGGGCTGCCGGGGAACGGGGGCGGAGCATTAGCTGAGTTGGCGGGGGAAGACGCCCTCGACCAGCCGGCCTTCCTGGCGGAAACTGAAGGCAAATTCCATCTGTCCCTGGGCGAAGTTGACGACGGCAACCCAGCGCACATAGCCGGCGGTGTCGGACGGGGCTATCGCCACGCTCTCAATGGATTGGTATGCGCCCAGGGCGTCTATGACCTGCTGGCGATAGGCCAGGAAAGCGTCTTCAGGGATGGCCCCTTTCATGGCGTCGGTCCAGTCGCGGCTCCAGGCGGCGTAGTCGCCGCTGGCGAAACCTTGCATGGCGTCTTCCACCAGGGCGGCCGCCTCTGCCTGCGTGAAGGCGGAGGTGGGGGATGAGCCGGCTGTGGGGCTGCTGCCGGCACAGGCCACGCCCGCCACCAACAAAATTACCAACGCGATCCATCCAAATAAACGATTCTGTGTCATTTTGATCCTCCTGATCGTTGTGGCCGGCTTATTTGCCGGATTGAGTGAAGTTGTCTTTAAGATACAGGTTTGGCAGGCGAATTGTCATTCGCCATAGGGCGAATTGTTATTCGGGGCTGGGCGAATCGGGCAGCAGGGTAACGGCAAGCAGGGTCAGGTTGAGGGACTGTATCTGGTTGAGTACGCCGTACAGGGCGGCGCGATCCGGCAGCCAGCCGGTGAGCGTGGCTTCGCCCGCGGCGTCGTTATGAATGGTCAAGCCGGCAAACCAGTCTGACCAGGCGGGCGAAAGATGTCCTTGAATGCGAATTTCGTAGTTCATAGCTGTTCCTTCGAAAATAGATTCACGCGGAGACGCTGACGCCGCGCGGCGGCGCGGACGCGGAGAAAATGCAGAGCAAAACTCTGCGCCATGGTTCGGCGGCGTTCACCACAAGCCTGCGAAATCCTGATTATTTTCATTCCTCAGGCGGCGCAAACGCAGCTTTCACTGACGGGAAAGGTTGGGGGACAGGCGCAATTGGCGGCGGCGGGGGCGGCGGGGTAAGCTGCGCCGCCGCAGTGCCAGCAGGCGAAAATGCCGGCATCCACCAGCGGCACGCCCAACAACGCCGCGCCAGCCTGGGCGCGGGCGGGGTCGCCGGTGGGCAGCAGGGCGGTCAAACCATCCGCCCGCAGCGAAAGGCGTCCCACAGAGATGAAGCCGGCTTTGCGAATGCCCGCACCAGAAGCGCCGTTTTCGGGGGCGCGAATGATCCAGAAGGCGTCGGCGTGCGCCATCTCCTGGCGCAGGATGGCTTGCAACAGGTGGGGATAGAGACCGCGTCCGCGCCAGGGCGGCAGGGTGGCAAAGTCCCACAGGTAACGCTGGCGCGGCGGCAGGGGAAAGTCAAGGTTGAGTTCGCCAATGCCGGC
>CAZDSN010000375.1:0-4838 GCA_964507675.1 uncultured Ardenticatenaceae bacterium
GGCTGCCAGATCGATCTACACATCGCCAACGGCATCATCTACCGCGTGGATGGGCGCTTCGATAACGACGTCAACCACGGTAACCTGTGCGTGAAAGGGCGCTTTGGCTACGATTTTGTGCATGCGCCTGACCGGCTGCATACCCCGCTGCTGAAAGAAAAGGACGACCGTCCACGCGCGGCGCGCGGTTTTTATGCTGCCAGTTGGGATGAGGCGCTGACGGAAGTGGCTGACAGGCTGCGGTATCTACGCGCCACCTATGGCCCAGACAGCATCGCCTTCCTCACGTCGGCCAAGTGCACCAATGAAGAAAACTACCTGATGCAAAAACTGGCGCGCGGCATCGTGGGCACAAACAACGTTGACCACTGCGCCCGTCTCTGACACAGCAGCAGTGTGGCCGGTCTGGCCACCACCCTGGGTTCGGGTGCGATGACCAACAGCATTCTGGATATCCCGCAGGCGGATGTGCTGCTGGTCACCGGTTCCAACACCACTGAAGCCCACCCTGTGCTCAGCCTGCAAATGAAGCGGGCCGTCCGCCAGCACGGGGCCAAACTGATCCTCATTGACCCTCGTCGCATCGATCTGGCGAATTTTGCTGCGCTCCATTTGCGGCACAAGCCGGGCACCGACGTGGCCGTATTCAACGCCATGGCTCATGTGATCATCAACGAGAATCTGGTGAACACGACTTTTGTAGAAGCGCGCACCGAAGGGTATAAGGCGTTTGCGGCGTCCGTAGCGGCGTGGACGCCTGAGCGCGCTGCCGAAATTGCCGAGGTGCCGGCTGCGGACATTGTGCGCGCCGCCCGCCTTTACGCCCAGGCGCAAAACGCGGCCATCTTCTGGGCGATGGGCATCACCCAGCACACCACCGGTACGGACAACGTCAAGGCTCTTTCCAACCTGGCCTTGCTTACGGGGCAAATCGGGCGACCGGGCACGGGGCTGAACCCACTGCGCGGGCAAAACAACGTGCAAGGGGCATGCGACATGGGCGGGCTGCCCAACGTCTTTCCTGGCTACCAACCTGTCAGCAGCGCCGACGTGCGCCAAAAGTTTGCCGCTGGCTGGCAAACGCCGGTGGATCGTCTTAGCCCCACCCCTGGCCTGACCGTCACAGAAATCATGGACGCGGCCCTGGCCGGGCGTATCCAGGGCATTGTGATTATGGGTGAAAATCCCCTATTGTCCGATCCCAATCTGCACCATGTGCGGGCGGCGTTGGAGCAGGTGCCTTTCCTGGTCATGATAGACATTTTTCTCAACGAAACAGGCCAGTGGGCTGACGTGGTTTTGCCCGCCGCCAGTTTCGCCGAAAAGGGGGGCACGTTCACCAGCACGGAGCGGCGGGTGCAGTTGATTCGCCCGGCTCTACCTCTGCCAGGTCAGGCTCGCCCTGACTGGCAAATTTTAACAGACCTGGCCAACCGTCTGGGGGCGAATTGGCAATATGATGACCCTGGCGAAATTTTTGCCGAAATGGCCGGGCTGACAGGGTCTTATGCCGGCATTTCCCATGCCCGCCTGGAACAAGAAGGGGGGCTGCAGTGGCCCTGCCCCACCCCTGACCACCCCGGCACGCCTATCCTGCACACAGACAAATTCAGCCGCGGCCTGGGTCTCTTCTGCCCCGTTGCTTACCACCCCCCTGCCGAAGAAACCGACGCTGATTACCCGTTCATCCTCTCCACCGGCCGCATCCTCTTCCACTGGCATGGCGGAACCATGTCCCGCCGTTCGCCGGGGCTGGACGCTATCGCCCCCGAATCAGAAGTAGAAATCAATCCCGCCGACGCCGCCCATCTGGGCATCACCGCCGGTCAGTGGGTGCGCGTCAGTTCTCGCCGCGGCGAGGTAATGGCTGCCGCCCATGTCACGCCGCGATCGCCGCAAGGCACCATCTTTATGACATTCCACTTCGCCGAAGCCGCCGCCAACCTGTTAACGATTGGCGACGTGGACCCTACTGCCAAAATACCGGAATATAAAGTATGCGCCGTGCGGCTGGAACCTTATCCGCATAGGAAAAGCTCATGAATAAACATATCTATCTCTCCCTCCGAATTGACACATCCGCTGCCTGGACCCAGGTAGACATTATGGATAAGTGGGTCAAACTCATCCGCCTGGGAGCGGACCCCATCTTGTCAGAACCCGACGTGCTCGTTTCCTACCCGCGTCCTTTCACCCAATACCGCCCCGCCCCATCCCTGCTCGACATTAGCGACAAACCCGCTAACGTGACGCAGGCGGCGGCCACTATCGCCCACGTGGAAAACCCGACCGGCGCGCCCGTTTTTGTGCAACTCCATCTGGTCCTGGAATTTCCCGAAGACCTGGGCATAGACCCGGCCTACAGCGTGCAAAGCATCCGGTTTGGCGTGGCCAAGTCAGACGAGGGCTACACCAACGTTACCTTTGGCCTGGACAAGTATCCCACCTTGCAGAATGGCTGGGCCGGCCTGCATACTGAACCGCAGGGTTGGCCGCACCTGATCTGTGACGTGCCCATTGTGGCTTTGCTAGAAAAAGCAACGGTGGAATTAGAAGCGGCTCGCCCCATGGTCGAAGGCATTGCTCCTATCTTGCAGAAAAGCGCCGACGTGTTCGCTCGCTCTCGCCAGAAGACCACCGACAAAGCAGACAAGGTGCTGAGCGACGAAATCTTCCGCCGCCCGCCTGTGTGATAAGGCTGCCTGACGGACTACTCTGGTTGGGACTGTAGCTGGCTTCATAAGATGCAGGCATAAGATGCAGGCATAAGATGCGGGCATCTATGCCGGCATTGTCTCGCTCACGGACAAATGCCGCAAACAAAAAGCGACGCGCTGACTTATCATCAGCGCGTCGCCTTTAAGGACGAATAGCGGGCGCTATGGGGCGGGAGTGATGCGGATTTCTACCTGGTCTACAAGCACTGCATAACCTTGGGGGAAGGTCTGCGTTGCGCCCAGACTCAGAATCCTGACGCCTACAACGCCGTCGCTGTCGCGTATGTAGACGTTGGGGTTGGCAATGTCAGCCGTTATAACGACGTGGTCGTTCTGCCCCAACGGCCATTGCTTTTGCGCCATCCAAACGTTTTGAGTGAAATTGAACAGGTAGAGGACGGCTTTGGTGCCGGCCACGCTCGCGCTCCACTCCAGCGTCAAATTCATCTCTCCGGCTGTGGTCACCGGACTGACAGCCGTCATATCTACAATCAAACCCTGCACCGCGCCGCCGGCCAGGGCCACCGTGTGTACCTGCAAACGGTCATCATCTGACAGACGCAGCGATTGCAGGTTGCCGCCTTCCAAAACGCCCCTCGTGATGCCGTAGTTAATCAGATTTGCCACCTGGGGAGCCAGCAGCCCGTGAGGGCCAGGGCCAGTGGGCTGGGTAGCGTGGCAAACCGTGCAGGTATCCAACGTGCCCACATGGCCTTGCAGTTCCAGGAACTTGTAGCCATCTCGGGGCTCGCGACTGGCGGCAACAGCATGGGTGCTGTCGTGGCAGGCTTCGCAGTAGAGGCCGCCATGCCCAGTGGACAGACGATACAGCGCGTTGTTCTGCTCATAGCCAGGCTGCGTGTGGCAGCCATCGCAGCGGGGTTCATTGAGCCAGGGGTCGGGGTTATCAGCGACATCGGCCATACCCCCATGGCAGTCAATACAATCCATGCCATACTGGGTAGACATCACATCCCGCAAACATTGCGTTTCCGGGCCAGGATGGCAGTTGTAGCACCCGCTCAGCGTGTCCGGCACCTGTTCGTCATGTTTCTCATGAATGGCTTTGGACAGACTGGGGAGGCCAGGCACACCAGGCGCGGCCAGCGCGTTGGAAGCATGGCACTCGGCGCAGAGAATGGGACGACGCCCCATCAGCGGGCCTTCATGTCCGGGCGGGTAATCATCGCCATGTTCCAGGTCGTGCAGCGTGAGAATGTTTGTCTCCACCCGCCCGGTGGAGATGCCGCCCACGCCGCCATCGTAATGGCAGTTGTCGCAGTGCATTTCTGAGGATACAGGGGCCACTGGATGAACGGTCGCCAGTTGCGCCCCCGTGAGACTGTCCAGCACCGTCACCGTGGCCAACTGGTATGGCTGTGGCGTCGTGGGGTTGCTGTCACTGAATTCAGTCAGGGGGATGCCTACGGCTACATAACTGTCATTGTCCAGGTCCATGCTGCCCGCTAGCCCCTTCCCCGCCAGACCAACATTGTCGGGCAGTTCCACGCCAAAGAGGTCGTACTCATACTCCCAGAAGTTGGATTTGCCCACAGAATACGTGTTGTCAGCAAAGGCATAATTGACGTCAACGCCGTTGGTGACAAGCAGTGGCGGATCGCCGACCTGGACCACCTGGGCAAATAAGGTGTTGTAGGGCGGCAGCACAGCCAGGTCCTGGAAGTCGGAGTTGTAGCAGTGCATCCCCAGATCATTCCAGGCCAGAATGACGTAATCCCCAGGCGCTCGTGGTTCGATAACGTGCGCCGGGGTAGCTGAGCCGGTCAGGTTAAACACACTAAAAGTGAGGAAAAGCATGACCAGCGGTAGGGTGATCCGTAGCAGGGATCTGCGAGAACGATACGTTAAGTGGTTCATATAAACTCCTTCGAGAGTAGGGGTCAGCAGGTAGTGAACAGTGGCCAGAAATTTGGCTAATGAGCCTGGCGCTGACCCAATGTCAGCAGACAAATGGTTAGTTTGTCTGCACAAACACCACAGTTGTTAACGTTTTCAGATTTTGATCAGGTTGTGACAGCCCCGCGCCTCGTTGTGAAGGGGGGTAGTCTCGCGGGGAGCGAGGCTACTCTCCCCCTTTTAGGGGGTGGTTTGGGCGCTTAG
>CAZDSN010000376.1:0-4835 GCA_964507675.1 uncultured Ardenticatenaceae bacterium
ACCAGCCTCAACGCCGCCGGGGGCGGGCTGTTCGCCTCCAGCCTGCTGTCCTTAGACCGTTCCACGCTGGCAGACAACCATGCCGGCACGAACGGCGGCGGGCTGGCTTTGCAAAGCGACGGCGCTTCCCCCAGCCAGATCACCAACGCCATCTTTACGGGGAACACGACCGGTGCGGGCAGTGCATCTCTGTACGTCAGCGGAACCCGTCCATTGGACATTCTGCACATTACCGTAGCCGGCGCAGATATGCCGGCACAGGGTATCGCCGTTACCGGGGCGAATGTGGAGATCACCAACGCCATCCTCGCCAATCACACCACCGGTATCCTGGCCTCCGGCGGCGCGGTAGTCGCCGCCGATCACACCCTGTTTCACGGCAATCAGACCAACACGCAAGGCGTTATGAACCTGAACCCTGTGTATGGCGACCCGCAATTCCTGGACATGGCCAACGGCGATTTTCATCTCTCACTTGGCTCACCGGCAATAGACGCGGGGATGACCACCAGCGTTTTGAGCGATTTCGAAAACGATCTCCGCCCCATCATCACCCAGAGCGACCTCGGCGCGGATGAGTTTGGCGATTCGGTCGTGGGCGATCCAGATACGACAACTGAGGTGACCAGCACAATGGGGGCGAACCAACAGATTAATATCCTTATTCCACCAGGGGCGCTGGGGGAACCAGGAACGATGCTGCTGCTGCCCACCTTTCCACCGGGCAGGCCGCTGCCACCCTACCGGGGGGCCGTGTCCGGGTTCCAACTGCAACTGCTGGTCAGCGGGCGAGCGCAGAACCCAATTGAGCCAACGTTCCTGCAGCCAGTGCAGGTAATGCTAACGTATCGGGATGCCGATGTGTCCGGCATAGATGAGAGCAGTCTCTACCTGGCGGCGCTGGACGAAAACAATGGGGCGTGGGTAGATGCAACCACGACCTGCGCGCCGGCGGGCACAATCGTGCGCCATCCGGCGGCTAACCAAATCACTGTGACAATGTGCGCGACAGGCGAGTTTGCATTGTTGGGAAGTCTGACTGGTAATTCCGGGGTATATTTACCGGTGATGATGCGGCCAGGAAATTAAGTTTCGTTTCAACCTGCGCCAATCTGGTATGAACCTGTTAACCGGGTGACGGTTGTTATAGACGTAAGGAGCGGCTAGATGAGTCGTGACACAATGGACATCCCCGAAGTATTCAAACGAGGCATGGAAGAGTGGCAAGAAGGAAATGGCGGGGCGGGCAGTGGCCGCCCCGGCGATGGGGGATCAGAGGGGAGCGGACGCCCGCCAGGCGGGTCATTCCGTCCCTGGTGGCTCAGCCGCCGCGTCTGGATCATCGGGCTGGCCTTACTGGCGCTGCTCAGCTTTAACTGGGTGGTACACACGTACACAGAATGGCTATGGTTTCAAGAACTGGCGTACACGCCGGTCTGGTTAAAAAGCCTGGGGGTACAGGGCGCGTTATTTGTTATTTCTTTTGCCCTGGCAGCGGGAATACTGCTCTTTAACTGGCTGTATGCGCGGCGGCGGGCGCTGCAAGCGCCGGGTATTGGCGTCAATCTACTGGCGCTGCCGGGGCTGCGTGGTTTGATCGTCATAGCCGCCCTGTTCCTGGCCTTTCTCTTTGCCGAAGGCGCGGCCAGCCGCTGGGACGCCTTCTTGCGCTACCTTTACCAGACGCCATTTGGCGTGGCCGATCCGCTCTTCCAGCGTGACATCAGCTTTTACCTGTTTGACATGCCCGTTTACCGGTTTCTGTTTAACTGGCTGCTGCCGCTGCTTTTGCTAAGCGTGGTCGGGGTTATTACCCTGTATGTGCTGAATAATCTGGAAATGGTGCAGAGGGGGTTGTGGCAGCCACAACTGCACACGTCGCTGCGGCGGCAGTTGGCGGTTTTGCTGGCGGTGGTATTGGTGCTGTGGGCCGCAAACTATTACTTACGCACGTTTGAACTGCTATACGAATCACAAGGCATAGTGGTGGGGGCCACCTATACAGATTTGCGCGTGCGGCTGCCGGCATTGACCATCCAGATCATCCTGACTCTCCTCCTCGCCCTGGCCGTGGCCGCCAACTATTTTCGACTGAACTTGCGCCTGCCGCTGGTGGCCGGGGCGGCGCTGGTGGCGGCCATTCTGCTGGGCAGCAATCTCATTCCCGCCCTGGTGCAGCGGTATGCCGTGGAACCTAATGAACTGGCGCGCGAACTCCCATACATCAACTACAACATTACCTACACGCGGCTGGGCTTTGGTCTGGAGGACGTGGAAACACGCCCCTTTGCCGGGGTAGGGCAGCTAACAGCGCAGAACCTGGCGGACAACGAGGCTGCTCTGCAAAACGTGCGCGTTTGGGATTATCGGCCGCTGCAACAAACCTACGCCCAACTACAAGAACTGCGCCCTTACTATCAGTTTAGTTCCGTGGACATAGACCGGTACACCTTCGGCGATACCACGCGCCAGGTCATGCTGGCCGCCCGCGAGATCAATAAGGCGGGTCTCAATGAACCCTCCTGGGTCAATGAGCGGCTGGAGTTTACCCACGGCTACGGCATTGTCATGAACCCCGTAGACAAAATCACGCCCGAAGGCAGTCCCGAGTTTTTCATCCGCGATTTGCCGCCGCAGTCTACCGTTCCTATCGAGGTGACCCGCCCCGAAATTTACTACGGTGAGTTAATAGATGACCAGGTGCTGGTGAACAGCGACCTGGAAGAGTTCGACTATCCGCAAGGGGCGGAAAATGTATATTCCCATTATGCCGGCACAGGCGGCGTCCCCCTGTCCAATGGGCTGCGGCGGCTGGCTTTTGCCACCCGCTTCCGCGACACCAACATGCTGCTCAGCCAATACGTAGACCAGGATACCCGCATCATGTTCCATCGCCAGATTCGGGAGCGGGTGCAGCGGATTGCTCCGTTTCTGAGGCTCGACCGTGATCCCTACATCGTGCTGGCTGACGGTCGCCTGGTGTGGATGCTGGATGGGTACACAGTTAGTAACCACTTCCCGTATTCCCAGCCTACCAGCGGCGGTCTGACTTACATCCGCAACAGCGTCAAAGTGACGATTGATGCCTATGATGGCACAACCACCTTCTACCTGGCCAATGAGGACGACCCGCTCATTCGCTCCTATCAGGCCGCGTTCCCCGGCCTGTTCCGGCCAATGGCCGATATGCCCGCCACCCTGCAAGCCCACATCCGCTATCCGGAAGACCTGTTCCTCATCCAGACAGAGAAATACCTGATCTACCACATGACCGACCCCCAGGTCTTCTACAATCAGGAAGACCGCTGGGAAATTCCCAACGAGGTCTACGATGAGGGGCAGCAGCCGATGGAACCATACTACGTCATCTTTTCGCTGCCTGGGGAAACGAAAACGGAGTATTTGTTAATTCAGCCCTATACGCCTGCCGGCAAAAGTAACATGATCGCCTGGATTGCGGCGCGTAATGACCCTCCCCATTATGGCGAACTCATCGTCTATGAACTCCCCAAGCAGGAGTTGGTCTTTGGCCCGCTGCAAGTCGAGGCGCGCATTGACCAGGACCCCACCATCTCGGAACAAATCTCGCTGTGGAATCAGATTGGCTCCCGCGTCATTCGCGGCAATCTCATTGTCATTCCCATTGGCAACAGCTTCCTCTACGTTGAGCCGCTCTACCTGTTGTCCGAAACCAACGCCTTACCCGAACTAAAGCGCGTCATTGTGACCAGCGGCAATCGCATTGTCATGCGCGAAAACCTGGAACAGGCGCTGGCCGCTTTGGTGACCGGGCAACCAACCGTGACCACGCCAGCCGATACGCTCCCGTCCACGGAAACAGGCGAAACTACGCCGCCGGCGATCGTCATTGACGCCACCCTGGAAGAAGTGATCAACTCCGCCAACCAACACTTCGAGGCTGCCGAAGCGGCGCAGCGGGCGGGGGATTGGGCCGCCTACGGCCTGGAACTGGAGGCGCTGCAGCAAGATTTACAGCAGTTGCAAGAGCTAACGACGCCGCAGCCGTAAGAGTTTATATGCCGCCCTCTCTCCGCTCTGAGCTATTTGCCGGCATCAAAGCCGAACTCCCCATTGCCCTGGGCGTCATCCCCTTTGGCATGATTTACGGCGTGCTGTCCATAGCCGCCGGGCTGCCGCCGCTGTTGGCGCAAGCCATGTCCGCCATCGTCTTTGCCGGCTCGGCGCAGTTCATTGGCGTGCAGTTGTTTGCCGCCGCCACGCCTGCCGGCATCATCTGGCTCACCACCTTCATCGTCAACCTGCGCCACCTGCTGTACAGCGCCTCCGTCGCCCCCTACCTGCGCTCCCTGTCGCCGCGCTGGAAATGGCTGCTGGCTTATCTGCTCACCGACGAAGCCTACGTCACCGCCATCCTACACTACAGCGACCCGCACCAATCGTCGCCATTCAAACATTGGTTCTTTCTCGGCGCCGGCCTCACCTTGTGGGGCTTCTGGCAGGCCAGCACCGCCATAGGCATCTTCCTGGGCGCGCAAGTTCCGTCCAGTTGGGCGCTGGACTTCACCCTGGCTCTGACCTTTATCGGCCTGGTCGTTCCCGCCCTCACCAGTTGGCCCCCCCTGGCCGCCGCCGTCACAGCCGGCGTGGTGGCCCTGCTGACGCCCGATTTGCCTTATAAGTCAGGGCTGATGCTGGCGGCCATTGCCGGCATCACCGCCGGCCTGATCACCGAACGCCATTCCTAAAACAACCCTTCTACCTTCTCCCTTCTTCCTTCTTCCTTCTACCTTCTTCCTTCTTCCTTCTTCCTTCTACCTTCTTCCTTCCCATGTCCCCCCTCTCCCTCTCCCTCA
>CAZDSN010000377.1:0-4824 GCA_964507675.1 uncultured Ardenticatenaceae bacterium
CTACCATTCGCATGAACGCCCCGGACTACGTTAAAATGGTGAAAGGGGAACTCAATCCGGTCACAGCTTTCATGATGGGCCAGATCAAAGTCGAAGGCGATCTAAACACCGTCATGAAATTCCAGACTCTGTTCGGTTAAAAACAGTGGTAAATGCCGGCAAAGACCCGGCCCCTTCAATATTTAGCTGCAAAAAAGCCCGCCCCCTGAGAAAAGCGGGCTTTTTTTGATCACATTTTCTGCCCCTCTTGACGATAAATGTTATAATCTTCAAGAATACCACACGAGGCAGCACCACTGTAAACCGTGGAGATAACTTTATTGGCACTCTGACTAACAGAACAGACTAAAACGCCGATCGGGGGCAATTGGGGGCGACTATGCACCAAAAACTGCCTGACACGGCCAAGCGCAGCGCTTCTCGACATAAAAATTGCAGCCTATCCCAATTTTATGAATATCATTCATCTGATTGAAACAAAACGAGACGGGGGTGAACTCAGCGATGAGCAGATTCGCTGGTTCATCCAGGAATATACCGCTGATCGCATCCCTGACTACCAGGCGGCGGCGTTGGTCATGGCTATCACTATTCGGGGCATGAACAGGCGCGAGACGGTGTCTTTAACCCTGGCCATGGCCCACTCTGGCGATCTGCTCGATCTTCATGACGTGGCTCCCTTCACCGTGGACAAACACTCTTCAGGCGGCGTGGGCGATAAGACGACGCTGGTGGTGCAGCCGCTGGTGGCTGCCTGTGGCCTACCTGTGGGCAAGATGAGCGGGCGCGGCCTGGGTTCCAGCGGCGGCACGCTGGATAAGCTGGAATCCATTCACGGCTGGTCGCCAGACCTGACGCTAACCCAATTCAAACAGCAGTTAGCCGGCATTGGCCTGGCGCTGGCCGGGCAGACAGCGCGGCTGGCACCTGCCGACGGCAAACTGTACGCCCTGCGCGACGTGACGGGGACAGTGCCCAGCATCCCCTTAATTGCCTCCTCCATCATGTCCAAAAAATTGGCTGGCGGCGCGGACGCCATTGTATTAGATGTGAAGCTGGGCAGCGGTGCATTCATGACTACCCTGGAACAGGCGCGGATATTGGCGGAGGTTATGGTTGGGATCGGCCAGGATGCCGGCAAGAAAACCACCGCCCTCCTCTCTGACATGAACCAACCCCTGGGGCACGCCGTTGGCAACGCCCTGGAGGTAAAAGAAGCCATTGCTGCCTTGCAAGGCGGCGGCCCCGCCGATTTCTGGGCGCACTGCCTGGAAGTCGCCGCTCACATGCTGCTGTTGGCCGGCCGCGCAGACACGCTGGCTGCGGCCAAAGAAATGTTGGCCGCCGCGCGGGACAGTGGTCAGGGAATGGTCAAGTTTCGCCAGATGGTTGCCGCCCAGGGAGGCGATGTCCACCAGCTTGACGACGTACAGCGGCTGCCCCAGGCGCGGCTGGTAGAAACCATTCAGGCGACACAGACTGGCTATGTGGCAGCCATCAACACCACCGCCATTGGTTGGGCGTGCGTCAATCTGGGCGGCGGACGGCTCAAAAAGGGGGAGGCCATTGATCACGCGGTGGGGTTGGTAATGCCTATCAAAATTGGCGCACAGGTCAGCCCAGGCGATCCCCTGTGTACCATTCATGCTAACGACGCCGATCGCCTGGCAGCCGCCCGCGCCGCCGTGCTGTCCGCCATCACCTGGTCAGATGACCCGGTGCCGCCGCTGCCCCACTTCTATGGCGTCGTTGAAGGAAAAGCCCTGGCGTAACGGTTGCACCTATGAAAATCGGACTGGCTTTAGGCGGCGGTGGCGCGCGCGGCGCGGCCCACATCGGTTTTTTAATGGCCATGAAACAGTTGGGCGTGTGGCCCGACTTGCTCACCGGAACCAGCGCCGGTGGCATTGTTGGCGCCCTGGTAGCGGCAGGATTGGAAATGACCGCTATCGCTGAATTTTGGGGCCAACTTAACCTGACTCAACTGTTCTCCCGGCCCGGCAGCAAGCCCGCCGTCATGGACAATACCAAAGCAGAAGCGTTGCTGGAATCGGTCATTGGTCGTCCCACGTTTGCCGACCTGCATCTGCCGCTGGCGCTGGTTGCCGTTGATCTGGTCAGCCGCCAGGAGGTGATTCTGGACGAAGGGGATGTGATTTCCGCCGTGCTGGCTACAGCCGCCTTTCCCGTGTTGTCCCCACCGATCCTGCGCAATGGGCTGACCTTAATTGACGGCGGCGTCTTAAACAACGTCCCGTTCGACATAGCCCGCGCGCGGGGAGCAGCCTATGTTATCGCCATTGATCTGAGTAACACAGCGCCCTATGGTACACCGTTGGAACCCCGTGTCAGCGCGCCGGGGCTGCTAGGCAAGGCGCTAACGGCCACGCAGCGCTGGCCTATCTGGCAGGTGGCGTCTGCTGTTTCCGACATTTTGACCATGCAGGGGGTGCGCGCCCGCATGGCAATTTCACCGCCCGATTTATTGGTGCGTCCTGAGGTAGGCACAATCGGGCTGCTGGATTTTTATCGCACCGCGGAAGGGATAGATGCCGGCAAAAAAGCCGCGCAAGATCATGCCGAAGCGCTGCTCAAACTGGTCCAGGGCACAGGTAACAGGCAACAGATAACAGGCAACAGATAACGGACAAAGAGGCAACTGTCCGGGGAATTACCGATATGTACATTCTAGGCATTGATGTCGGCGGCACAGGTATTAAAGGGGCATTGGCGGACGTGCGTCATGGCGAGCTGAGCGTTGACCGCCAGCGCATTTTGACCCCCAAACCGGCCACGCCTGACGCCGTCATTGGCGTTATCAAGGAATTGGTAGACCATTTTGCTTATACTGGTCCGCTGGGCGTCGGTTTTCCCGCCGCTATCCTGGATGGCGTCGTCAAAACCGCGGCCAATGTAGACCACGCCTGGATTGAGTATGCGGGCGAAGCGCACATCAGTCAGGCCACAGGCTGCCCGACAAAGTTATTGAATGATGCCGACGCGGCAGGGTTGGCTGAAGTGCGCTTTGGCGCGGGCAAAAACCAGAAGGGTGTCGTTTTTGTTTTCACGCTGGGCACAGGCATTGGCAGCGCCCTCTTCGTGGATGGGCAATTGGTGCCAAATACAGAACTGGGCCACCTTTATCTGCCCAACCAGCAGCACGACGCCGAATTCTCCGCTTCAGAACGGGCGCGCATTGAAAACGATTTGAGTTGGGAAGCATGGGCCGCCAATCTGGATGCGTATTTGCACCACATTTACGATCTCTTCTGGCCTAATCTGATTATTCTGGGAGGCGGCGGTAGCAAGAAGATTGACCGGTTTTTGCCACTGCTGACTGTGCCTGTAAAGATTGTGCCGGCGGAACTTGGCAATGAAGCTGGCATTGTTGGGGCCGCCCTGGCCGCCGAACTCCTGGGAAAGGTATCATGAAACCGCCCAAGCCAGGCCCTCGTCTCGCCTTTTTGCCCTACGCTGACGTGGAAGCGCTGGCTGAATGCCTGATAGCTTTCGCTAACGCCAACGGCGGCACTGTGCTTTTAGGCATAGATGAACAGGGGCGTCCCACGGAAACCATTTGGGAAGAAGAGGCGGAAGGGGTGCTGCGCGAAGCCGCCAGCCGTTGCCAGCCACCTGTACCCACCCAATGGCAGCGCGTAGAGTACGATGGGAATACTCTCATTGGCATTGAGGTCAACCGCAGCCTGGAACTACACAGCCTGGATGATGGTCGCATTCTGATTCGCAGCGGCAATTACAACCGCCCCGTGCTGGGGGATGAGATCAGCCAGCTTGCCGCCAGCCGCAGCTCCGCCGAATATGAAGCGGATCTGGTGGCAGGAGCGACGACGTCGGACTTTGATCAGGCAATTCTGGCGGAATACCTGACGAAACGCGAAGCCCGCGGGGCGGCCCGCGTCACTTCTGTGCCCCAACTGCTGTTTGAGATTGGCGCGGTCAACCATGCGGGGGAACCTACTGTGACCGGCATTTTGCTGTTTGCCCGCAAACCCCAGATATTCCTGCCCCAAAGCGGCGTGGTGTTTGTGCGTTTTGCCGGCACGGAACCGCGCAGCGGCGGCGAAGAAGGCGGCGCAGGCTATGGACGGCGGGACGAAATTAGCGGCCCACTGCCCCGCATCGTGGAGCGCGCCTGGAATATTATCTGGGAAGAGATGCGGGTGGGGGCCGTTTTAGGCCAGTTGGAGCGGCAAGAAGTTACTGAATATCCCCCCTTTGCCGTGCGCGAAGCCCTGATCAACGCCGTCGCCCATCGCGACTATCGCCTGCGCGGACGACGTATCGAACTACGCATGTATGATGATCGTATGGAAGTCATCAGTCCAGGCGGCCTGCCTGGTTACATGACGCTAGACAACCTGGTGGAAGAGCATTACTCGCGCAATCCCCGCCTGGTCAATGGGTTGTACCAGTGGGGCTATATTGAAGAATTGGGGCTGGGCATAGACCAGATGATTGAGGACATGGTGCAGCTAGGTCACCCGCCGCCCACCTTCCGTGCTACCCCCTACTCCTTCACCGTGATTTTGTCCAGCCGGCGCCGGGCGACCCCTCCGGTCGTCCCCAAGTGGGCCAGCAGCATGAATGAACGTCAGGCGCGCGCCCTCACCCATGTGCGCGAAAATGGCAGCATCACCAACCGCGAATACCAGCGACTCTGCCCCGACGTTTCCCCGGAAACGCTGCGCTTGGACCTGGCCGACCTGGTGGAGAAAGGCGTCCTGCTAAAAATTGGCTCCAAAAAAGGAACACACTACATATTAAAATGAGAAGTAGTGGGTGGGCTGTTCTCCAACAAAGATT
>CAZDSN010000378.1:0-4820 GCA_964507675.1 uncultured Ardenticatenaceae bacterium
AAAGGAAAGGCGCTGGGGTTGCGGCCGCGGGCGCGCATCCGGGCGGCGGCGCTGGTGGGGGATGAACCAACGATTATGCTGACGGGGCCGGCGCCGGCCACAAAGAAGGCCTTGCGCAATGCCGGCATGTCCCTGGCGGACATTGACCTGATTGAAATCAACGAAGCTTTCGCCGCCGTGGTGCTCAAGTTCATGAAAGATATGGGCATTGCCGGCAGCGACCGGATCAACGTCAACGGCGGAGCCATTGCCCTGGGTCACCCGCTGGGGGCGACGGGGGCGATTTTGTTGGGCACGGCCCTGGATGAATTGGAGCGGCAAGACCTGAACACGGCGCTGATTACGCTGTGTGCCGGCAGCGGCATGGGCATCGCCACGATCATTGAGCGGGTTTGACGGGGGTGTGGCTAATTTCAGGAGGAGGGAGAAATAGTGAACGGGTGAATGGGTGAACGGCTAATTGAGCAATACTCCCCAATGGTCGCCGTAAAATATCTTGAACATACCGGATGCCGGTTATTCCGCCAGGTCGGTGGGTGTTTCGGGAGGCGTGTCTGCCGTGGGCGCCGGGCGCGCGCGGCGGCGCAGAACGATCAGCAGCAAGATGACGGCCAGCGTCAGACCAACAGGCAGCAGCAGCCCGCCGGCAGCGCCCTCCTGGTCATCTGCCGGCAGCGGCGATGTAGGGGTGGGCGTGGCCGCCGTCTCGCCCACCCCGGGGGGGAGCGTCGGCGAAGATGGCTCCGCCGCCACGGGGGTGGCCTGTTGCATCAACAAGAAATCTACAACTGTCTCTAACTGCGCCTGGCTGAAACGCAGCCCATAATCCCTGGGCATAATGTTCGGCAGGCAGTCGCTGTTGGGGCAGCCGGGGGCGATAAAGGCGTTGGGTTCCAGAATGGATTGGCGAATGTAATCCGCGGCGGTCACGTCCGGCAGGCGGTCAGCCGCTGCCAGGCCAATGCTGGACAGGTCTGGTCCCACCTTGTGCGCTTCGCCCAACTCGCCGATCTGGTGACAACTGGTGCAGCCGGCATTGGTGACAAGGGTGACGGCGTCGGTTCCTTCCACTTTGGCGGGGGTGGGCGTGGCCGCCTGGGTGACGACGGGGGCATGGGTGGGCGTGGGGGGCAACTGCGTCAGTTCTGCCGCCGTCGGTTCCGCGGAGAGATCGCCCGGTTTCAGCCGGACGACGGCTTCGCAGGGGGAAAGATTCGGGGCGGGATCAGGCATGCACCACCAGGGGCCGCCCTTTTTGGTTTTCAAGATGGGCACATACCAGATGATGGAATGCTGCCCGGCCAGCGCCTCCTCATTGAGCCATTGGCTGGGGGGCTGGAAGGTGTTGGCCGCGCCGGTCAAAATCGGGCCATCCCCCTCCCCTTCATTGGCCCGCAGCACAAAGATACGCGCCTCGTCCACGCCAAACGGGTCGTTGCGGGTGGGCTGCCAGCGGTAGGTGACGGCATCGGCTACCAGCGCCAGCTTTTCATCCAGGGGAGAGGTGTCCTGATAGAGGTCAAATTCTGTTTCTGTTTGTAGTTCCGACCACTGTCCTTCCTGCCACGTCCACACCTGCTCGTCCGCCTGCCCATCCAGGTTCAGGTCTAAGCGCCAAGTGGGGCGATAGACGGAGGGGTCGTCGCAGCCTGGGCCGTGGGAGATGAAGCGGGGCGCAAAGCTGCCGTCGGCGTAAAAGGTAACAATCTCTTCGTAGCGATAACAGCAAATACAGTTGGGCCAATCGAACGGTTCGGTGAATAACTGGCGCACTTCAAAGCCATCGCCCAGATCGGTGACCTGGGTGCCAAACTTAGGCGGCACAGCAGCCTGGAAGCCGACTTCGTCCCGATAGCCGCCGGGCCAACTGGGATACCAGACTTCGATCTGGCCGAGTTTAATGCTGGAGAAAATGGGGGTGCGGTTGTAGGTGGCGTCGCGGAAGTTGACGCCATCGTGGGCGGTCATGTCCCAACAGACGTTCCAGCCGTACTGCTCGTGGCAGCCGTTGTTGAACAGATCGTTTTGGGCGGCCAAAATTTCGGAGAGGGGTGGATCGTAGGCGCGGTCGGCGCGGGCGCGGCTGTAGAAGGTGCGGGCCACCTGGCTCTGCTGCATGTTGACAAAGACGTGGAAGATGCGGCCGCTGCCGTCGGGGGCGTGGAAGGTTAAGTCCAGGCACCAATCCTGGGCGCAGGCGTCGTCTTGCAGCCAGCCAGACATGGGGGCCATGGCCGCATCCAGGAAGCTCAAATCCCCCAGGACGGCGCGGACGCGGGGATCGGCGTTGGCAATTTCCAGGGCGCGGCTGGATACGAGTTGGCTGGCGGCGGGGCGGGCGGCGGGATTGAGCCATTGGGCCAGCAGTTGGTTCTGTTCCAGGTCTAACAAGGCTTCAATGGTGCCGCCGCCGGTGTAGTTGTAGAAGGTGAGCAGGGCGCAGTTGTATTGTTGGCAGCCCTGGCGGCGCCAGTCGCCGGTTTCGCCATAGCTGAGGCGGACGGCGGAGATGAAGTCTACGCTTTTGCCGGCAAGCAGTTCGGCGAGGGGAGCGTGGGCCAGAGCGAGTTCGTAGACGAAGGATTGGTTGAGCGCCAGACCGCCCAGGGATTTGATGTCGAGGAAGTGGGCTTTGGGAGCGGCGGCTTGCAAGCGGGCAGGCTGAGCCTGGCGGAACAGGAGCGCCAGCAGGAGAATGGCAGCCAGGATGAGCAGGTAGTGAAGCCAGGGGGCGGGGAAGTAACGTCTTTGATTGGGTTTCATGCGGGGATTATAGCATCTGCGGCGCGGTGTGCGTAGACGGGGAAGGATGTTTATGAGAAGAGGAATGAAAATTTTAGCCACGAATCACACGAATTTTTTCTCAGCGTCCTCCGCGTCCCGCGTAAGCGGACTACCGCGTAAGCGGACTACCGCGTAAGCGGACTACCGCGTGAGCGGACTACCGCGTGAGCGGACTACCGCGTGAGCGGGCTACCGCGTGAGGTTATTTTCGAAGGAGTTCCTCATGAGCGGCAACGCACTACGAAGAATGAAAACAGGATTTCGCAGATGACGCAGATTTGTTTTGTGGGGCGACTTGGGAGTGGCTTCACTGACCACTGACCACTGTTCACTGACCACTATTTTCGAAGGAGTTGCCCATGGGCGGCGGCGCACCACGAAGAACGAAACCGTAGCGCCGGCTTCCAGCCGGCATTACCAGTCAGGATGAATGTCGGGCAAGATGCCCGACCTACGTCATTTTCGAAGGAGTATTGCGCCACTCTCTTGCTAATCTACCAGTAATCTTTTATACTATCAATGTCGCTCCATCGAAGTTGTAATTTCGTCAATATTGCCGGGTAAAAGCCTATTTTTCATGTTATGCGGGGGAATCTGTGGGGATTTGTGAGAATCGAACGCCGTATAAACCATGAAAATGGCTGACGCTGCCGATGTTGTATTTGCGTTAGAATTAGTAGTTCAACAAACAAGTTCTGCGGAGTTCGCATCCTCAGATGTGTCCCTGCGCATGACTCAGGGTTAGTTCTGAGGATGCCCGATTCCTCAATCTATCATTTTGTCCTTGACAGGACACCACTACCCAATCACAAGGAGAAATATTCATGTCGCTTAACTGGTCGTATATAGCGGAGCAGTATATTGCCGGCATTCTGGGGATGATACCCGAGGTCGGCTCTATGCTCAGCGCGTTTTTGTATATTTTGTGGCCTTCGCCCACCGAGGATGTGTGGGCGGAAGTGCAGGCGCAAACAGAGGAGTTGATTGACGAGAAGTTGGACGCGAGCGTGCAGGAGCAGGTGAATGCGGATCTGGCAGGTCTGTATAACGTCATTACGGATTATCTGAACGAAGTGCCGACGGACGATTATGCGGAGATCGCGCGGCGGTGGACTTCAGCGAAAGAGGTGTTTCTGGCGACGATGCCCACCTTCATGATGAAAGATTACCAGTTTTTGCTGGTGACGGATTTTGTGCAGATGGGGAACATGTATCTGAGCCTTTTGCGCGACGGCGTCATCGGCGGCCCCACCTGGGGATGGAACGAGGCAACCGTGCAAAATACGGCGGACGAATTAACCTCGCGCATTGCTGAGTTCACTGATTATGTGCAAAATGTTTACAACACGCAGTTAGCGACTTATCCCAACAGCCTGACGAATGTGTACCAGTGGAACGAGCGGAATGCGTATATCCGCACGATGACGTTAACGGCGCTGGATTTCGTGGACATGTGGCCGTACTTCGACATTTCCGTCTATCCCGATGCGGTGACCTTCTACCTGGATCGCGAGATTTATACGGATTATTGCGGCACGAACACGGACAGCGGCGCGCTGCATATACCGGGGCCGCCGTCGCAGCCGCTCACCCAGGTGAGCGTGTGGGGCTGGGATCGTATTGACGCCGTGCAAGTGACCTATCCGTCGGGCGGCGGCCCAGACGGCGAGACGGTGACGCCGCGGATGGGCGATTCTTCGGGCGGGTCGAATACATCACCGCACGGCGGCGTTTTCGACACGAGCGCTAACGCAGTGGTGCAGGTAAACCTGGGCACCAGCGCGATCATCAACTATATGTATCTGTGGTTTGCTGACGGCACGAAGAGTTACAAGTTGGGGGGTAACTACGGAGGCGGCGAGGATCATATCTTCAGCTTTGGAAACGAGATCGTCTCCAGTTTCTTCATCAACGGGATCAGTAAATATTATGGGAGCGCCGATGGGATTGTGTGCGGGTTCAAGTATATCAACCCGATGCCCAGCATCACGCCGGATTCGGAGGCGATGTATGTGGTGCTGCCGAAGGTGACGCAG
>CAZDSN010000379.1:0-4807 GCA_964507675.1 uncultured Ardenticatenaceae bacterium
GGGGCAAGATGGGCTGCAGCCCCACTTCTTGCAGCACATCTACTAAGAAATCCCGCTTTTGCTGGTAGAAAGACGCCAACATCTCATAGTAACCGATGCTGTCCGCCGTGTCCAGTGCTACCGCCGCCGCCTCTTGCAGCGGCGCTGCGCCACAAAAGGTCATAAACTGGTGCACGCGGAAAATCCCGGCTAACAAATCCGCCGGCCCCACAGCCCAACCGACTTTCCAACCCGTCACACTAAAGGTTTTGCCCAGACTGGAAACCGTGACCGTGCGCGCAAACATATCCGGCAAAGTTGTTATGGGTCGGTGCGCTAACCCATCAAACAGGATATGTTCGTACACTTCATCAGCTAACACCAGCGCGTCATGCTGCCGGCACAATTCGGCGATCAACGCCAGTTCCACCGCCGTAAACACCTTGCCTGTAGGATTATGCGGCGTATTAACGATTACCAGCCGCGTCCGGGGTGAAAACAAGGCTGCCAGCGCCTGCGGCTCTACTTCCCAATCCGGCGGGCGCAGCGTGTAATAGCGGGGAATGCCGCCGGCCAGTTGCACTGCCGGCACGTAAGAATCATAGGTTGGCTCAAACAAAATGACTTCGTCGCCCGGATTGACTAACCCCAGCACAGCAGCAAAGATGGCTTCGGTGGCCCCGTGCGTCACCTGTACCTCCCGTTCCGGGTCTACTTCTACTCCGTAATGGCGAGCCATTTTGCCGGCAATGGCCTGGCGCAGCCGCAGCCGCCCTGTGGCTGGCGCGTACTGGTTAATATCCGCAGCAATAGCCGCCTGCGCTGCTTCTTTCAAGAATGGCGGTGCAGCAAAATCTGGGAAACCCTGCCCCAGGTTAATGGCCTGATGCTGGTTGGCCAGGCTGGTCATTTCGGTAAAGATGGTGGTGCTGAAATTGACAACGCGCTGAGCCATACGGGACATAACGATTCCTTTCTGCGGGCGCGCTGCACTTTGCCAGTACGTTGCACTACCGCTAACTATCCATCTCCCCCGGCAGCCGCTATAATTGGTCAAATTATCTCTGAGTGTGAGGGAATGTCAATCGGAGGCAGCGAATGCAGTTAACAATCTCACTGGGACAAATGGATGTGCGCTTGGGTGAGCCAGAGCATAATCTGGCGACGATGGCCGCCATGACGGCAGCAGCGGCGCAGCGGGGTTCAGATGTGGTGGTGTTCCCTGAATTGTGGTCTACCGGGTATGACCTGGAGAATGCTGGGCGCCACGCCGCGCCCATTGATGCCGGCATTTTTGCCCAAATCGCCCAGTTGGCCCGGCAGCACCGGCTGCACATTTTAGGTTCTTGCCTGTCGCAACTGGCGGCAGGCGGCTACGGCAACACGGCTGTCTGGTTCATGCCTGACGGGGAGGCAGCCGGCGTGTACAGCAAAACCCACCTCTTTCGCCTGATGCAGGAAGAGCAGTTCCTGACGGCAGGCGATGGGCTGACCCTGGTGCAAACGCCCTGGGGCCCGGCCGGGTTGGCCATCTGCTACGATTTACGCTTCCCAGAGCTATTTCGCGCTTATGCGCTGGCCGGGGCAAAACTGGTGTTTGTGCCGGCAGAATGGCCCCACCCACGCCTCTCCCACTGGCAAACCCTGCTGCGCGCTCGCGCTATCGAAAACCAGATGTTTATCGTCGCCTGCAACCGCGTCGGTGTGTCCAAAGACACCCACTTCTTCGGCCACTCCGCCATCATTGATCCCTGGGGCGAAATCGTTATCAGCGGAGGGGCCGACCCCCTGCTGCTCACCGCTGCCATCCAGACCGATCTGGTAGACAGCGTGCGCGCCAAAATCCCCGTCTTTGCCGACCGCCGCCCCGACCTCTACCCAACCAGGTAATCAATTCCAGGCAAGCTGGCTGCGGGTTCGCCAGTACGTTTCCGGCGGCTCCGCCAGGTCGTACAGAGAGGCAGCCAGCGCCTCATCCCAAACCACGCGCAGCGCTGCCGCGTTGGCCTGCAGTTGCTCTACCTGGACTGCGCCGCTGAGCACCACATCCGCCCAGGGTTGAGCCAATGCCGCCGCCAGCGCCAGAGCATCAACGGTACTATTCCGTTCCGCCGCCGCTTGCTGCAGTCGCAACAACCTGGGTCGGAAAGCAGGATCGTCATTACGCAGTGTCAGGCGGCCATTAGCCAGGGCTTCTTTGACAATGACACCCATGCCCCTGTCTTTTGCCTGCTGCAGAACCTCGCCCGCCGATGGCTCCAGTAGATTCCAGGTGGCCTGCACCGTATCAAACAGCCGCTGCCCATTGACGGTCACTTGCAGCGCCCGCTGTAAGGTAACCGCCTGTTGGGGCCCGCTCAATGACAAACCAATGCATACTCCTCCGACCTGCAACCTGTGCAATTCTGCCAGCACTGCTTCATTTTCCAATACGCCACTGTCCAGAGTAGCGGAGTGAATCTGGTACAGGCGCAAATAGTCGCCCAACCAGTCGTGGCTTTCTTGCAGTTGGCGGCGCAGCACGAGCAAGGTGTGATCCTTCACTTCATGCTGCACGGCATCAACCTGCCAACCAGCGGTGTAGGTATAGCCCCACTTGGAACCAACCACCACACTGCCAGGTGAAATGCGACGGCTGGATAACCAGGAGGCCAGAAATGGTTCAGCGCGACCATAGGAACGAGCCGCATCGAAATAGCGGATACCGGCCTGCCAGGCAGCATCTAACACCGCGTGTGCCCGTGCCTCCATCGCCGTCACCTGGTAATCTGCTTCCAGGTCCTGGCGGTGGCCCAGATTGATATATCCGGGGCGGCCCAATGCCGCCAAACCCAGACCCAGGGGCGTCACCATCAAGTTCGTCTGCCCCAACGCGCGCCGTTCCACTGCAATTTTCCCTGTAGCACTTCCCCACCCCATTGAGAAGTTCAACTTCTCTGAAGAAGTTGAACTTCCTGGTGAACCTGTTTGTGGACGATGAGGTAGTTTATAGCTGGCGCACGCTGATTTCGGTTACAAATGAACGAGTCTCAACCATTAACTGGCGTTCCGCTGTGTCATAATTGTCCGTCTGCACGGGCATAGAAGCCAATATCTGTTCTTCTTTTTCGCCATTGATCTTGCTCTCCGCATAAAAGGCAGCCGGAGAAACCCGTACGCCCACATCCTTGGGCACAAATAGTTCTACATCCGTGACGAAGCCATATACCCGCAAAAGGGTTTTGCCTGGCGGAATAATGGCCTGGGTCATATCCAGGTCCAGGTCCATCACGAAACCAAAGAAGTCTTCGGCAGTCACCGTCCAGGCGCCACTGCGGTCAATGTCGCCAATAACCTTGGTGGTGTCCACCGTGCCCGGCGCGGTCGTCCGGGGGCGTAGAATCAACCACAAGCCCACCAGGATAAGCGCCACCGGCCAGCAATAAGCGCTCACATCAATGTTGGTCAGATTGCCTATCAGGAACAACACGCCTAACAAGATAACGACCAGGCCCCAAAACAACTGTCCTCTATTTTGCATTTCTGTCCTCCTGTTTTGTCACGCAGCGGCGCTTGCTATAATTGCACCGCTTATTATCATTGTAAAAGAATGCCGGCAGAATTCAAGCCATTCCCTCATCTCAAAGGTAAAGTCATGCACACAACCACGCACCGCGGCCAAATCTTCCAGATCAACGTCTCTGATGGCGGCGTCCCCAAGCAGCCACTGCGCCAGGCGGAAGTGCATTCGCTGGGAGTCAGCGGCGACCGCCAACGGGACACGCAGCACCATGGCGGGCCGCTGCGAGCCGTCAGCCTGTTCTCGTTAGAGCGTATACTGGCGCTGCAAGCAGAAGGCCATCCTATTTATCCTGGCTCAGTTGGCGAAAATATCACGCTGTCTGGGCTGGATTGGGCATTGGTCATGCCCGGCGCACTGCTGCAGTTGGGTGAAAACGTGCGGCTGCAAGTCACCAGTTTTGCCGTGCCTTGCCGGCACATTCGCCACTCTTTCCAGGATGAAATCTTTACGCGCATCTCGCCCACCGTGCATCCAGGCTGGGCCAGAGCCTATACGCAAGTGCTGCAACCCGGCGCCATCCGCCTGGGTGATCCCGTTACCCTGTGGCCCGCCACATAAGCAGGCCCAACTTTGGCAATCCCTGGCCGGCGCTGCCCTGACCATCGCCATAACGCCACCCACGCGCCGCTGCAACCAGATACCCCTGTAAACGTATAGAGCACAGAATTAAACATAGTAACCTTGCACTACTTCTGGCTTGCCAGAAAGGATCAAACAATGACAGACGTAAGCCTTAAACCTGAATACAAAGAGTCGGTGCGCGAAGTACCATTTCTGCTGCGCGTTATCTGGTTCTTCTTGTTTGGCTGGGAACTGACAGCCGCCTGGATTCTTATTGCCTGGGCGCTCAACCTGACGATTATTGGTCTGCCGCTCGGCCTATGGATGATAGACCGCGTGCCGCAAGTGCTGACGCTCAAATCCCGCTCCGGCGCCTGGGTCACCAACCGCAAGACGGGCGACGTTCACTTTGAGGGCGCTCCGCAAACGCCTTTCCTGTTGCGTGCCATTTACTTCCTGCTCATCGGCTGGTGGTTCAGCCTGGTCTGGGCCATTGTGGCTTATTTGTTATGCCTGACCATCATTGGTGCACCGCTGGGCATCCCCATGCTCCAGGCCCTCCCTCTGATCACCACCCTGCACCGCAACTAACAGGCCGCCAGGCTAACGAACAAAGACGTTCAACTTCTCCAGGAAGGTGAACGTCTGTCTCGCAACCAGCCCCAAAAGCTTTGAGGGGTTTGCATTCGCGAATGCAAACCCCTC
>CAZDSN010000380.1:0-4791 GCA_964507675.1 uncultured Ardenticatenaceae bacterium
GAGAAAAACTTTGTCAGTAAACTCTCCCGAGAAAAATCAAAAAGCCGAATCATTAAACAAGAGTGTAGCAACAGCCGCTGTTCCCGGCAAGCGAATGCCAGAAAGCGCGCTTCTCAAAAGACCGCTTCTCAGAAATCTGTTGGGGGGAATCACGCCATCTACTGTCCATCATTCAGAACAGTGCTATAATTTCCTGTAGGCGTTCTTTTCGTGTCAGCATACTCCTGTGACCCTCCCCCAAAATCGGGCGGGCACGCCTTTATCATGTCTTTCGCAGCGACATGTCACCCTGACCCATTGGAGGTATCTATATGTCATCGTTGAAGCTCACCGTTGCGGAGAGCATTCGTTACCGGGGAAACATCGGCCAATGGAGTTGGATTTCACACCGCATTTCCGGACTGGCAATCCTCTCCTTTCTCCTTATTCATGTCTGGGACACAGCCAACGCCACGTTCTGGCCCCAGATGTACAGCTATACGGTGGAAATCTTCAAATGGTTTCCCTTTAGCGTCGGTGAAGTAGGCTTGATGGCGGCCGTCTTGTTCCACGCCTTCAACGGCATCCGCATTAGCCTGCTCGACTTCAAACCCGCCTGGTGGAAATACCAGGAAAAAAGTGCTCGCTTCGTCTGGGGACTCTTTGCCATCACCTTTGTGCCATTAGGCTTGCTCATGCTGCGCACAACCATTAACCATTGCACCGAGTTAGCAGGTGTGGGGGAAAGCTGCTTTGCCTTCCCGCTGCCATCTAACCTTACGGCAAACGGCATTGTTCTGGGCATAGGCATGGGCGTGATCGTTGTCGGCATCATCCTGTGGTTCGTCCTGCGCCGCCCGCCAACCAGCGCCGGCGAACGTCCCCGCCGCGCCGCTGGTGGCTCTACGCTAGAACGATATGGTTTCCTCTTCATGCGCCTGTCCGGTATCGCTTTGCTTCTGTTGGCCGTTGGTCACATGGTTTTGCAGCATATTTTCCGCGACGTGCACAATCTGACGTGGCAAGTCGTGGCGGACATCTGGCGCTCCTGGGGTTGGCGTGCTTATGACTTATTCCTGCTAATTTTTGCCGCCATCCATGGTTTGAACGGTCTTCGCAACGTCCTGGAAGATTACGTCCACGACGACGCCAAAGTGCGCGGCATCAATCGCGCCCTGGCTATCTTCCTGGTAATTACTATCATCTGGTCGGCGATTGCCATTTTTAGCTTTCAACCCGATGCGGTCATGACACAGGTTCAGTAAACCATCCAGGACGTCCCCGCCGTGCCCAACCTGATTGGCTGGCGGCCGCCCGTTGGTTGGCGGCCAGACGGTTGGCGTGCAGCGGTCCGACTCCCTGTAAATATAAAGGCAAAATCATATGTCTAAACCACAAGTTCACCAATTTGACGCGGTCATCGTTGGCGCCGGCGGGGCCGGTTTGATGGCTGCGCTCCACGCCAGCAAAGCCGTCAAGGTTGCCGTTATCTCCAAGCTATACCCCACTCGCTCGCACACAGGCGCCGCCCAGGGAGGCATCAGCGCCGCCCTGGCAAACATGGAAGGCGAAACGGATAGCTGGGAATGGCACGCTTATGACACAGTTAAAGGTTCTGACTACCTGGCCGACCAGGATGCCGTTGATGTGTTGTGCAAAGAGGCCATTGACGCTGTCATTGAACTGGAACACATGGGCCTCCCTTTTGACCGCTTCCCCAATGGTAAAATCTCGCAGCGTCGCTTTGGCGGCCACACCAATAATGATACTGGTAAGCCCGTTCACCGCGCCTGTCACGCTGCCGACCGCACCGGTCACATGATTCTGCAAACCCTGTACCAGCAGTGCATTAAGAATCAGGTCAATTTTTACGACGAGTTCCAGGTCGTGGATTTGATCCGCGTAGATAACCAGGTGCGCGGCGTTGTAGCTGTCGAATTAGCTACGGGCGCGTTTCACATCTTCCACAGCAAAGCCGTCTTGTTTGCCACCGGCGGCTGGGGGCGCTGTTGGGAAGTCACCTCCAACGCCCACGCGCTGACCGGAGATGGGGCAGCGATTTGTTTTCGCCGCGGCGTACCCATGGAAGATATGGAATTCTTCCAGTTTCATCCCACGGGCATTTACAAGCTGGGTATCTTAATCACCGAGGGCGTGCGCGGTGAAGGCGGCATTTTGCTCAACGCCGACGGCGAACGGTTTATGGAACGGTACGCCCCCAGCATCAAAGACCTGGCCAGCCGCGATGTGGTTAGCCGCGCTATCTACCTAGAAATCGCCCGAGGCAAAGGGATCAATGGCCAGAATTACGTGCACCTGGATGTGCGGCCCAAAACAGTCAATTACTATTTTGAGAAAGACGGGGAAACAAGGCGAATTGATGATGCTTATATCGAAGCCAAACTGCCCGATATTGCCGATTTCACGCGCACTTATTTAGGCATTGATCCTCTCAAGGAGCCGATGCCGATACAGCCAACAGCGCATTACGCCATGGGCGGAATCCCCACCGACGTGGATGGGAGGGTGCTGCGGGATGCGCAGGGCGGCATACTGGATGGAATGTACGCTGCGGGCGAAGTGGCCTGCGTTTCGGTACATGGCGCTAATCGCCTGGGCACGAATTCGTTGGTAGACCTGGTTGTATTTGGCCGGCGCAGCGGCAAGCATATGGTTGAATACTGCCGGCAAACCAATCTGGAACCTTTGCCGGCAGGCGCTGCTGACGAGGTGATGATCGAGTTCGAGCGCATCCGCACCCGAAAGGGCAACACAAAACCTTATGTGCTGCGGCAAAAAATGCAGAAAACGATGACGGCCAATGTGGGCGTCTTCCGCACCGAGGAACTGCTACAAAACGCGCAAAACATCCTGAGACAACTACAGCAGGAGTTCCAAGACGTGACCATTGACGATAAAGGCCAGCGGTTCAATACCGACTTGTTGGAAGCGTGGGAGTTAGGCTGTTTGATTGACCTGGCTGAAGTAACGGCTATATCCGCGCTGGCCCGTACCGAAAGCCGTGGCGGGCACGCCCGCGATGACTACCCAGAGCGGGACGACACCAACTGGCTGAAGCACACTTTTTGCTTCCGCGCCGAAGATGGCCGTTATGAACTGGTGTATAAACCCGTCACGATGGGGCGTTACCAACCCAAGAAGCGCGTCTATTAAGGGCGATTCGGCAGAAGGAGATCATCATGCAAGTTCTATTACGCATTCGACGCTACAACCCGGAATTACGAGATAAGCCGTGGTGGGGTGAGTATACATTAGACAACGTGGCTTCCCATGACACGGTGCTGGAGCTACTGCACCGCGTCAAGTGGACAATGGATGGCTCTTTGTCGCTGCGGCGGTCGTGCGCGCACGGCGTGTGCGGCTCCGACGCCATGCGCATCAACGGGGCCAACGCCCTGGCCTGCAAAATGTTGGTGAGCCGCCTGGCTAAACCCGGGCAGCAATCGTTGAAGATTCAGGTGGAACCGATTTTGGGGCTGCCTGTGTTGAAAGATTTGATTGTGGACATGGAACCGTTCATGGAGCATTACAAGTCGGTGCTGCCGTACTTTATCAATGACAGTCCTGTGCCGGCAAACGGGCGGGAACGGCTGCAATCGCCAGAAGACCGGGCACGCTTTGATGATACGACCAAGTGTATTTTGTGCGCAGCCTGCACCACTTCCTGCCCCAGCTTTTGGGCCAACGATAAATACGTGGGACCCGCAGCCATTGTCCAGGCGCACCGCTTTATCTTTGACAGCCGCGACGAAGGGGCAGACCTGCGGCTGGAAGTCGTCGGGGATACCTTTGGCGTCTGGAAGTGCCGCACCGTATTTAATTGCACCAACGCCTGCCCTCGCGACATTGAAATCACACGGGCTATTGGCGAGGTAAAACACGCCCTGACCGATAAACGTTAAAATGAAGAGGCGGGCTCCAAACCCGCCTCTTTTTTAGGCGTCGTTCTGGTCAATGGCTTGCTGCGTTACACGGTAAACGTCATCCAGGGAAGCGCCGCGAGCACGCTCAAGACGGGTGATGCGTTTTTGGAACTGATTCATGGCGTAATCTGTGAATTCTGCTTCAGTGAGATCAAAGGGGACGGGGTCGTAGGCAGCCAGACCTTCGCTGATGATGCCAATGGCCGGCATCACCAACGCATTAAATGTATCTTCCGCCACCTGCCACAACGAGTCGTCGGCAGCGATCAAGCGGGACAGCAGAAAAATGCCATAAGCGATGTGACGCGACTCGTCTTGCTTGAGATACTGTATGCCCTGGCGCTGTGCCGGCAACAAATTCTGCCGCTGCATAACCGTAAAGTACGCATGGTAACCCGTTTCCGCCAGCATTCCCTCCACAATCATGTTGTACGTTACCGACGCCCGCACCTGTGCTGCTGGTGACGGGTCCAGGCGCAGCGCTTGTAACGCCTGCGGCAGCGCCTCGTAAAAAATGGTGTGGTAATCGGGCGTGTGATAATGGCTCAAATTCCCGCTGATGCCGGCCACTTCCACCAGGAAGCGATTGAAAAAGTCCGTGTGCTTGGCTTCCTCCCACAAAAATGTGGTCAAAAACATCTCTTCTTCCAGGCGGCCCTCCTGGGCCACAGCCATAATCAGCGGCAACAAATCCAGCGTCACCGCTTCTTCCCCCGATTGAAATAGGGAAGTCAGGCGCAGCACCAGGTCTTGCTCATCTGGCGCCAGTCGCTGCCAATCTTTTTTATCCTGGCTAAAGTCGAGGTCGCTGGGGTTCCAGATGCCTAAACGCTTCGCCTTTTCATACAAACGCATCGGCGGTGACATC
>CAZDSN010000381.1:0-4788 GCA_964507675.1 uncultured Ardenticatenaceae bacterium
AAGGCTCTTGAACCACATCGAACAGCTTTCCCGGGAGGCCGGCGTTTTTTGCATATATAACTCCACCTACGCGGGAGATACAGCCACAAACGCCTTCTATGGCAAGCGCGGCTTTGCTCCCGTAGCCACTATCCCAGACTTTCACGGCGCCAATGATGAAGGGCAAATATACATGCGGAAAAGGTTGCGATGAAGTGCATACCCAAAAGTATTTATGCACGTCTTGTTTAGGGTTGTCAGGTTGCTGTTGTCAGCCGGTTTTGCCGGCACAACCAGCGAACAACTACCCAAACTGGCTATTGCTCATTGCCCTTTCCCGCTGCCAAATGCTATAATGCCGGCAATCATGGGGGATTGAAAGCGGGTGGCGTCGCCTATCCCCCAAACTTAAATTCCAGGTAGCATGATTCCCACCAGACCCGGCTTGGTTTATCTTAGGCATTCAATAGAGTGCCCTCTTACGGCGGCTCCGTAGATCTCGCGCGCACAAGCGCTCCGCACGTTGGTTTCACTCGTGCCGGAAAAGCGCCAGGCCGCTGCCAAAATCACGGGAAGCGTCGAGTAAGCGCAAACCATCATGCGTTTTAACCTGTCCTGTGCTGCTCGCGACAGCCCCGCTGATTCAGCGTAGTCTTGCTCACTGGATGGGTAGAGGCGGTTCAGCTTAGCCGTTAGCCTGCTGTTAGAGTGAGAGCGTTTCATTACCCTCTGACAGCTAGTGCCGGTACTACAGGAAAGTAACAAATGCCCGACGACAGTCAGCCCATCACGCTGGAAACAACAGCCCCGCCAGAAATTGACCTGACCAGCCCCAGTCTCTATATCAACCGTGAATTAAGCCAGCTTGAGTTCAACCGGCGAGTATTGGATGAATGCCTCAATCCGGTCCATCCTCTGCTGGAACGAGTGAAGTTTCTGGCCATCTTCAGCGCCAATATTGACGAATTCTTCATGGTGCGCGTCTCCGGTTTGAAGCAGCAACTGCTGCTGCAAGTAACAGGGGTGCCGGCAGATGGCCTGACGCCGCGGGAACAGTTAGTAGCCATCCACCGCACCATGACCGCATTGACCGAACAGATGATGTGCTGCTGGCGGGATACATTGCTGCCCCGGTTGGAGAAGGCCAATATCCACATTGTCAACTACCAGGACTTGAAACGGCGGCAGCAAAAAAAACTCAGCGACGACTTCGAGCGGGACATCTTTCCTGTCCTCACCCCCCTGGCTTTTGACACCGCCCGCCCCTTCCCCCATATCTCCAACCTCAGCCTGAATCTGGCAGCCATTATTCGCGACCCGGACACAGGCGTACAACATTTCGCCCGCGTCAAAGTTCCGGACAGCATGCCCCGGCTGGTGCCATTGATCCCTCTCGATCCCGACGAACTGCTGCTGCCCAGCGTGCAAAAATTTGTCTGGGTGGAGCAAGTCATCGCCGCCAACGTGGAGCACCTGTTTCCTGGCATGGAAGTCGTGGCTACCTACCCTTTCCGTATTACGCGCAACAACGACATGGAAATTCAGGAGGAAGAAGCCGACGATTTGTTGTTAACCATGGAGGAAAATTTACGCCAGCGTCACTTCGGTTTTGTGGTCCGGCTGGAAATCGAAGACGATATGCCCGATGACATCCGCGGTATTCTGACTACCAACCTGGGCGTCGGTCCGTATGACATCTACGCCGTTGATGGTCCCTTGGGGCTTAGCAGCCTGTGGGAACTGCACAAACTGGCCCTGCCTGACCTGAAAGACCCGACTTTTCAGCCAGCCTTGCCCGCCGCCTTGCGCAGTGGGGAAAATATTTTCACGACGCTGCGCCGCAGCAACGTGCTGCTGCAACACCCTTACGACAGTTTCCTGCCTGTGGTTGACTTTATCGCCGCCGCCGCCGAAGACCCCGACGTGCTGGCTATCAAGCAAACGTTGTACCGCGTCGGCCCTAATCCCCCCATTGTTAGAGCTTTGATGCAAGCGCGTGAAAACGGTAAACAGGTGGCCGTCTTGGTAGAGCTAAAGGCCCGCTTTGATGAGGAAAGCAATATTGAATGGGCCCGCGCTCTGGAAACAGCGGGCGTACACGTGGTCTATGGCTTGATTGGCCTGAAAACGCACTGCAAGATCAGCCTGGTGGTGCGGCGGGAGCGGGATGGTCTGCGCCGTTACGTTCACCTCTCTACCGGCAATTACAATACCGTGACCGCCCGTATCTATACCGACATAGGCTTTATGACCTGCGACGAAGAAATAGGCGCAGATGCCACCGAATTATTCAACTATCTGACAGGCTATTCCAAGCAAACGAAGTACCGCAAGTTCTTGCTGGCCCCCGTGAATCTGCGCCAAAATCTGATGGCTTTTATCGAGCGGGAAACGGAACATGGCGAGCAGGGGCACATCATTATCAAGGCCAATGCCCTGGTAGATGCGCCTATCATTCAGGCGTTATACCGGGCTTCCCAGGCAGGCGTCAAAGTTGATCTGATTATTCGCAGCATTTGTTGTCTGCGGCCGGGCGTGCCTGGCGTCAGCGATAATATTCGCGTGATCAGTATTGTAGGCCGTTTTCTGGAACACTCCCGCATCTATTACTTCCACAACCTGGGCCAGCCTGATCTTTATCTGGGCAGCGCCGACATGATGCCGCGCAACATTGACCGGCGGGTAGAGGTGATATTTCCTATCGAAAACCCCCAGATGCGCGAGGAAATTGTAGAAAATATCCTCAAGGTCCATTTGCAAGACACCGCCCAAGGGCGCTGGCTGCAGGCCAACGGCTCGTACGTAGCCGCGGCCAGCCTGCAAGAAGAGGAGGCTCCCTTGTTTAACAGCCAGCTTTATCTGCTCAACCGGCGCGCTTCGGCATAGCTTCAGGCAAACGAAAAACGCCAGGTTATTGGTGGACAGTTAACAAGAAAGTCAGCAACGGACAAGTCCGGTTCACCTATCCCACTGAGCCCAGGATCACAGCCAGGAACCAGATGAAATAATCATATTTCATCAATTTGCTCAAGAAATTAAGCTGGCGGGCGCTGGTATCGCGGGCTACGCGGATGAGAATGTACAACAGCACGGGATAGACGCCAAAGGCAACGATGTAGGCGTAGACGGGGGAATAGACGCGCAGTAAATAAGGGGCCATCATAATGATGCCTGTGATTGTGGACAGAATATAAAAGATGTTGCGCGACACCCGCTTGCCCCAAACGGTGGCCACGGTGCGGCACTGCTGGCTTAAATCCCCTTCGTAATCAGCCATGGTCTTGAGCACTTCTCGCCCCAGGATAGCCACGCCAATAATCAACGCCAGCAGCAATGTTGGCTGCACGTGACCTGCCGCCACGCCGCCAAAGACGACGCTCAGGGCGGAAATGCCGGCAATAGTTGCATTCCCCACCAGCACCGTGCTCTTTAACTTCCAGGAATAGATGTATAACAGCACGCTGGAGGTCAGCGCCATTAAGAAGGTAGGCAGGTTGATCAGCAGCGTCAACAAATTTGCCAGCACCGTCAACACCAATGAGAAACGCCACGCCGTTTGCGGGGAAACGCCTCCCGAAGGCAACACCCGTTGGGGTTGGTTGACCTTATCAATTTCTATGTCCAGATAATCATTCCAGGCATTGGCCGCCCCAGTGATCAGCGCCGTGGCTATAGCTGCCAGGGCAATGTTTAGCCAGGCGCCTGTGCCGGCAACGTACCCACCCATAACCGTGGAAAGTACGCCGCTGAGTGTCGTTAAGGGACGTGCCAGACTAAATAAGGCTTTCAGTTTCTCCATACGGCCTCCGTGTCAATCAGCGATCCGCTGTGGTTTGCGGGTTGAACAAGTGACGGATTGCAAAGCCGCCCTACTATTTTGTTCGCGGCGAAGTTGCTCATTTGTTGTAACCCATTGCTGGCAAAAAAGATACAATCTAGCTTTCATTCATTAGTTGCCGCTTATGGGGCGCTGACAGGCCGGCTGCTGCCGGCATAATGGTTCAGGTAGATTCAGGATGATTACCAGTCTCACCAATGCCAAAGTCAAAACGATCCGCCGTCTGCTGGTAGACCGCCGCTTTCGGGAACAGGAACAGGCTTTCGTCATCGAAAGTAGCCGCTGGCTGTTAGAATTGGGACAGCATAACCTGACGCCCCAATTCGTCTTTTATACCGATAGCTGGCAGCGCCTGCCGGCGCATCAGGCTTTGCTGGCTCAATTAAATGCGCCAGGCTATGAAATTGACGAAAAGCTGCTGCAAATAATCAGCGATACAGAGACCTCTGCCGGCATTCTGGCCGTTGTCCCGATCCCATCCAAACCCCTGCCCGACCAACCTAACCTGCTGCTCATTTTAGATCGCCTGGCCGATCCTGGCAATCTGGGGACCATCCTGCGCACCGCCGCTGCCGCCGGGGTAGAAGGCGTGCTGCTGTCTCCCGGCTGCGTAGATGCTTACAATCCCAAGGTCGTGCGCAGCAGCATGGGGGCGCACCTGCGGCTGCCCATTTACAGCCGCTCCTGGATCGAAATTACTTCCCTGACAGCCGGCCTGATCGTCTATCTGGCGGACGCCCAGGGCAACCTCAACTACACCCAGACCGACTGGCGCAGCCCCTGCGCCTTGATCATTGGCAGCGAAGCCGAAGGCGCCGGGCCGGAAGCGCAGCGCCTGGCTGCCGCCCGCATCTACATTCCCATGCACGCCGCCACCGAATCGCTCAACGCCGCCGTTAGCTGCGGCATCCTGCTATTCGAAGTCGCCCGCCAACGCGCCTCCCCCGCCCCATAACGCCGCGCCACCTACG
>CAZDSN010000382.1:0-4777 GCA_964507675.1 uncultured Ardenticatenaceae bacterium
CTCGCTATGGAATCCTTATCAGCGCCAATCAGCGTCCTACTTCTGCGTTAATCAGCGTCCTATTTCTGCGTTAATCAGCGCCCTACTCTTCCACCCAATCAGGGGTTGTCAAAAACAGCCAGGCGCGGTGGTACTTTTGCAGCCGCTCCCAATCTTTTG
The DNA here is from genome assembly GCA_964507675.1 of uncultured Ardenticatenaceae bacterium. Taxonomy (GTDB): domain Bacteria; phylum Chloroflexota; class Anaerolineae; order Promineifilales; family Promineifilaceae; genus JAGVTM01. The sequence goes on from CAZDSN010000382.1 coordinate 160, forward strand.
GCCCCAGTTCGGGCAGGCGGCGAATATCCATATTGTGCTGCAAGTCAGCCAGCTTGACTTTGCGCGCCAGGGCGTTGGGCTTCAGGTTCGCCACATACACCTCATACGGCACGCTTTCCTTGTCGTGCGTCAGCAGCCCCACCGCCGCCACTACCTCTGGCGGGAAGCCTGCCGCCTCCAAATCAGCCAGAGTCAACGTACTGTCCTCCACAACATCGTGTAATACCGCCGCCATCCGCTCCTCTGGCGTCTCCATCTGCGCCATCAGATGCAGCGGGTGCAAAATATACGGCTGCCCATACCGATCCACGTGCCCCGCATGAGCCGCCGTCGCCAGGGTAATGGCCTTTTCCAATAAAGTATTGGTTCGTGCAGACATAATTCACACACCCATAGTAGCCACACAGGGACGACATGCTTCCCTGTTCATAAGTGCGATGCACCTTTATGATACACTACGCATCCACGCCCCCATCTTCCTTTCTCGTGTCAGGCGCAGCCAACATTTTGCCGTCATATCCCGCTACATTTTCCAGCAGACTGAGTTGTCTTGCCTGTCTGCCAAGTTTGTTTTGAGCCAGCGCGTCTAACTCCTGGCGTTTCCCCAACTCCTCCGCCAGCGCAAATAGATCTAACTTACCCAAGACCCTGGCTGTAATGGGCCTTTTAGCATCCCAAAAGATAAACGAGCCGTAAAACTCTGTAGCTGGTTGGGCATTCAACAGCCCGACAAGGAGGGTCGCTTCCGCCTTGCTATGACAAGGCAAAAAGTAACAGGTATCGTCTAAAACGGTGGGCTTTCCTTCATACGGCCCAACCGCGACAAAGTTAAGCTTTTTGTACAACCCCGAAATCGCCACCTTCCAGGGTGCAAAAGAGTAAAGCCCCACACCAAATATGGAAAATCGCGGTTGTTTCTTGTATATCGCGCTTTTCCGATTGTCTAGCAGTTCAGCGTGATCCAACAGGTAGGCCCAGGTCTGGGGAGCCTGGAACTTAAGAGCCGCCGTATCTTCACCAACCATGCGCTGGGGCACTAACAGCCAACGCTGTCTGTTTTTACTTAGCCCGGCTATATCTGAACTCTTCAACAAAGGATATAAGTTGGCGCTCTCCAATTCGTATCGCTCGCCAAGTTGGTTTACATAAGCGCCATTGAGCTGCTCCAACTCCATCACGCTGGCGCAATCGTGCTTAATGCCCGACCGCCATTTGTACACACCCTGACGCCGGGCTTCCAAATGCTGCCATTGGTTGTAAGCATCTATATCAGCGACGAGTTGATCACGGTGAAACCCAATCTCTGCTACCAGCGAGTCAGGCGATAAACTGCCATAGACGCCACATCGTTTGAATTCTGTCTGGCTCCTTGTGTCATAAACAAACAGGCAAGCGCTAACAGACGCGCCAAATATAGCCTGGGCATCGAGTAAATGGATGCGTGCGCAGCCAGGCGTCTCTGCGCTGCGCCAGGTCTGCCATAAGACTTTACGAGCTACGGATGTTTTACACAAAATGGCGACAATGCCTTGCCGGTCAGTGATCCATTCTACCATTCGCAACAGCATCCACTCAGAAATATCGAAGTTGCTGGCGCCAGTAATGGCCTCAATACCTGAATAGTTGTGGATATTAGCCTTAGGCGGCAGATTCTCACTGCCGAGAATAGTAGAACCTGTATTAGTAACCCAGGGGGGGTTGCCGATGACCAGAAGGGGATCCGGCAACCTCTGCAGCAGCATTTCCCAGTCGGTCTGAAAAAAATCGGTATGGACTATCTCTATCTTATTTCGATCCTGGCGGGAAGCGATTTTGTCCCTGAGCGCCTGCACGTAGGCAAGGTTAATTTCCGCGCCAAGCGCAGCGCTGGCCGTTTCAAACTCATCCAGAGACGCCAGCAGGAAGTTCCCCAGCCCGCACGTTGGCTCCAGGATTGAGCCAGGCATGATGCCTATAGAAGCCAGGAGTTCACACACTTTCCTGGCAAACCAGTACGGCGTCTGAAAATCGCCAAAAATAGCCTTTTTCTTATTTAGGGCGCTCATGGCTACAATACTTTGCGCACCCCTTCCACCTGACCAGCCATATCCATAACACGGCGGTATTGTAGCCGCCATTGCAGGGCATTCGATATGGTCAGATACCCCATTGCTGGCGGGTGCGCCAAAATCTCTTCGGCTAACTGCAACGCCTCAACCTCGTTTACGGGCAAAAATCGCTCCGACAAGAAAGCCATGATGTCATCCAGATTGCCGTCATTCTCCAATATCTGATGCAAGCCAGATGTGGTCTGAAAGTCGGCAGTTCTATGGCTCTCTACAAACATGGTGTGGAGGATGTTCAGTTTGCCTGTCTGGCTGCCGGCATCATCTATCTTGTCATACACGAATATGAGCAGCCCGTAACCAAGACCGTATATCTTTTGCCTGGCTGATCTAAACGGGCAAGAAGATTGAGGCTGTGTAACGCGCGTGACCTTGAGGTCAACGTTTAGATCGGGGAAGTCAATTCCTTTAGCCGAACTGCCCCCCACGTAGGTATATCTTTCCTGAAGGCGCCGTTGAAACTTGTGTTCCAGATACGTGCCAACAGCCTTCCCATCTGTAACGCCGTACAAACCTGGTTCGCTATGCTCTGATTCAGTTTGGGCAAAGACTTTTGCCTCATGGCACAACAATTCAATAGTCAGGGCTGGTTTCATGGCGCATATGTCCCCAAAATCGCTCATTCACGGATGTGGCCGTCGCCAAAGCCGATCCATTTGTAGGTGGTCAACTCTTCCAACCCCATGGGACCGCGGGCGTGCAGCTTTTCGGTGCTGACAGCCACTTCCGCGCCTAGGCCAAACTGCCCGCCGTCGGTGAAACGGGTGCTGGCGTTGACGTAGACGGCGGCGGAGTTGATTTCGGCAATAAAGCGGTTGGCATTCGCCCAGTTCTGCGTCAAGATGCTGTCGGAGTGTTCCGTGCTGTGCTGCTGGATGTGGGCAATGGCTTCATCCAGATTGTCCACCACTTTGACGCCCAGGATCAGAGCCAGCCACTCCTGATCAAAATCCTCAGGCCCGGCAGGCTGCGCCAGCGCGCCCTGCCCGTTGGCTTGCAGGATGGTCAGGGCGTGGTTATCAGCGCGCAGTTCCACCTTCGACTGCGCCAGGCGGGCGGCCATTGCCGGCAAAAACGCCGCCGCCGCCGCGCGATGCACCAATACTGTATCCAACGCATTACACACACTGGGTCGCTGCACTTTGGCATTCTCCACAATATCCACCGCCCGCTCCAGATCGGCGCTGGCGTCCACGAAAATGTGGCAAATACCAATCCCGCCCGTGATCACCGGAATCGTGCTTTGCTCCTTGCACAGCTTATGCAGCCCCGCGCCGCCGCGCGGGATAATCATATCCACGTACTGGTTTAGCCGCAGCAGTTCCGCCACGTAACGCCGATCCGGGCTGCCAATAATCTGTACCGCGCTCAACGGCAGATGACTCTGCGCCAACGCCGCCTGAATCGCCCGCACCAGCGCCAGGTTGCTGCGCCAGGTTTCGCTGCCGCCGCGCAACATAGCCGCGTTACCCGTTTTCAGACACAGGGCGGCAATGTCAATCGTCACGTTCGGGCGCGCCTCATAAATGACGCCAATGACGCCAATGGGAATACGCCTCTTGCTCAAGCGCAATCCATTGGGCAGCACCCGTCCCATGATTTCCATGCCCACCGGGTCGGGCAAATCCGCCACCCGCCGCACGTCCGCTGCCAGACTGGCAATGCGCGGCTCTGTTAGCAGCAGCCGATCCAGCAGCGCCTCGCTCAACCCTTTATTCCGACCAGCGGCAACGTCCCCTTCATTTTCCGCCAGTATAGCGGCGGCGTTCCGCTCTAATTCGGCAGCAATAGCCAGCAGCGCCCCGTTTTTCTGCGCTGTCGTCAGCTTCACCAATTCGCGGCTCGCCTGCCGCGCCGCCCGCCCCATTTCCACCAGGTCAATCATCATTCGTCTTCCTCAAAGCGCAGTTCATACTTGTAGATCATTTCCTTGTTGCTGGCCACATACAACGCGCCCGCCTGATCAAAAGCCAGACCAAAAGCGACGCCATCCAGCGAAAACTGGTATAGATAACGTCCAGAATTGTCAAAGACCTGTACGCCCACCCAGCTATCAGCCACGTACACCCGCCCCTGACCATCTACCGCCAGGTCATTGGTGGAGCCAAACAGCCCGTCGCCCTCGCCGCTGTCGCCAAACTGCCCTAGAAACTGCCCACCTGGCGAGAGTTTGAAGACCCGCTGGTGGAAACCCTGAAAATCGCTGGTATCGCCCAACAGGTAGAGGTTGCCCGCGCCATCCACGTCTACGCGATCCACGCTGGAAAGGCGCGGAATCAACGCTTCTGTCAGGGAAATGGTCTGGCGCATCTCTCCCTGGCTGTCAAACAGCGCCAACAGGTCGTCGCTGTCGCTGAGCGCCCAAACGCTGCCTTCTGCGGTGACCGCCACGTCGTCAAAATAGGCGGAGCGGTCGGTGGGGTAGCGAAATTCGCGCAGCAGTTCCCCAGCTGGGCCCGGGAACTCGTACAGATGCCCGCGCTGCGCCACGTAAACGCGCCCCTCGTGGCTGG
>CAZDSN010000383.1:0-4775 GCA_964507675.1 uncultured Ardenticatenaceae bacterium
TCCACCGTCCAATCGGTCAACCGCCCGGCATGAACGCCGCCCGCCGCCAGGCCATGAATGTTGAGATCACGCAAATGCACATTCGTCGAGTCTTCAGCATGAAGGCCGTACGCCGCCCAATCGCCGTAGGGAGGCGTGTCCCGCTCACAAGCCAGACCGCCCGAATGGGCCTCGACACATGACGAATGATCGGTGATCTCGAAGCACGACATTTCAACGTGGCTTGAGCCGGTGAGATTCACGATGAACCAGGGCCGGCCCGTTCCCCACAGTTGGGGGGGATTGCTGCACCCAGAGTCCCAACCAACCCCTAGCACACGAGTCGGGTGATCACTGTCCGGGCCGCCTGGAATGGGTGGCATGTGACAATCGAACGATCCGCCCTCGTCACAGGCTTCTGCTCCGGGTGCGCCGAAACCCATCACATATTCGTCGCTGGCGACGATGAGCGTATCGCCTCCTGCCATGCGCGGAGCGCCGCCGGGCGGCAAAGCCCGGAACGGATGATCCCACGCGCACGGCTGACGCGAGCCGCTGCCCGCATACGGCGCGTCGGCAAGGCCGGTGCATTGCTCGGCGCTGCCCCCATCCGGGCGAATATAGTACACCACGCCGGATGGTTCGAGTGGGGTCGCCATCAGAGCTGGTATGAAAGATGGCGTCTGCTCTGCCGCGTTCGTGGCTGGCGGAGCGCCGCCCGTCGTCACCGGAGTCGCCGCACTCTCTCCGCTGCCGAAGTTGCAGGCGACGGTCATCGCCAGTAAAAGAATCACCAATCGTAGGAGCGTTCGCCGGAACATGATCGGTCCTCGCCGTTTAGCCACTCAATGAACGGTTTCAGAAGCCCGTTCAATAGCTTTAATCACTTCTACGGGTAATCTTACTCTTTCAAACCGTTATTGGCTTGCTCTTGCTCCAGACGGTGCGCCATCTGCTCAAAGGCGCTGGGGCGCTGCCGGCATTTCCAGGCAGCCATCACCTCGTTAACATTTTCTGCCACCGGCCTGGTAGAGAGCACCTCAAAATCATAGACTCCAAAGGCGTGCGTCGTTTCAAAGTCCGCCCGCGCCTCGCCAATTCTGCGGTTGCCCCGTTCAATCTCGCGCCGCTCCAACTCGGGCAGTGGACAGTGCACCCCCACGAAGAATACATCAAAGGGGCTGAGCAGGCGCAGCAGGCGCTGCATCCAGGCTTCCGTCTCGACGATATGCTCCACAATGAGGTTGTTGCCGGCGGCGGCCAATGCCGGCAGGCAGCGATGGAAGCCCTCAAAGAAGTGAGGCCGTAAATCGGGCCACGGGAACTCTCCGCCTTTGATGCGTTCCATCGGCAAGACGTTTGCCGCAATCAGGTGATCAATGGAGAAGTGCCAAAACGGTTCATCGAGAGCCGCCTGTAGGCCCCGCGCCAGCGTGGATTTACCCGAACTGGAAGCCCCGTTTAGAAGGATGATCCTGCCACGCAAGGGTCTATGCTCCAATGACCGGCAACCCCTCCCTGCCCATCTTGTCGCCGCCAGGCAAGAGAGGTTGCCCTTAAGGTATCGTTACATGTCTACTTATACCAGCACTGCCGGCAATGGCAGAAACTCGCCATACCGCCGGGCAGCCACAGCCACGGCCTGGTTTTCGGCTGGGGTCAATGGCCTGGAAAGGGCGGGCAGGCGAGAGGCCATTGAGCCAGTAACCCCGCGCCTGCCAGCCCCTTTTTCTGGCTGGCTTACGCCACCCGCCAGACGACCATGACAGGCGTATCGCCGACCTTCACCTCAAATCCATCAGCTACAGCGCCCGGCGTCAGACTCAGAGCCAATGTCTCCTGCTGGATATAGGCCGCAAAGCTGGCGAAGGCTGCCGGCACATCCGCTTCACTCTGGTCTGGCAGGGCGTAGGTAACGTGGATGCGGTCATCCAGGGCCAGACCGGTGTCGCGGCGCAGGGTGTTAACGGCACGCACAAAGTCGCGGGCATATCCTTCCTGCACCAGGGAGGGCGTCAGCGTCGTATCTATGGCGACGGTCACCCCCTTATCACTGGCCACAGCCAGACCGCCGCGCGACTCCGTTTGCACCAATACCTCTTCCGCCGTCAGCGCCACCGGTTCGCCGTTGATAGAGAGATGCAGCGATTCACCCGCCAGCAGTTGCCGCGCCGCGGTGGCCGGGTCGAGCTGCTGCAAGGCGCCGCGCACCTGGGGGAATAATTTCCCCAGCTTTGGCCCCAGCAGCCGGTTGTTGGGCAGCAGCTTGTAGTTAACCAGTTCGCCCACTTCGGCCACTACTTCGATCTCCTTCACGTTGATCTCTTCGGTCAGCACGTCTACCAGGTCTACCAGATCGGCCTGCGCCTGGGCGCTGCCCACGTTGACGCGGGCTTTGGCCAGCGGCTGGCGCAGTTTGATATCGGCGGCGCTGCGTGCGGCCCGTCCCAGGCTGGCGGTGGTAATAGCCAGCCCCATTTTGTCCAGCAAGGGATGGTCTAAGGCGGCCGCGTCGGCGGTGGGGTAAAGGGTATGGTGTACGCTGCGGGGGGTGTTGGCGTCCACCCGGCGCACCAGGTTTTGATAGATGGCTTCGGCGGTGAACGGGATGAAGGGAGCCAGCAATCTGGTCATCTCTACCAGGACGGTGTACAGCGTGGCGTAGGCTGCCTGCTTGTCGGCGTCGGTTTCACTTTTCCAGAAACGGCGGCGAGAGCGGCGCACGTACCAGTTAGAGAGGTCATCTAGCAGCGCTTCCAGGGACGCCGTGGCCCGATCGGCGGCAAAATTATCCAGGCTGTTGGTTACTTCCAGCGTGGTTTCCCGCAGCCGTTCCCCGATCCATTTGTCCAGTTGGGCGTGGGCCGGCACAGGGGAAGGTTCTGCCTGACCATTCGGGGTCCAGTTGTCCAGGTTGGCGTAGGTGACCAGGAAACTGTAGACGTTCCACAGCGGGATAAAGAAGCGGCGGCGGACTTCGTCCCCTTTAGTGTAGCCGAAGAGCAGATTTTGTTCTGGTTTATGGTAGCAGTAAAGCCAGCGCATGATGTCCGCGCCCATCGTATTGGCGGCTTCATTGAACTCGATAGCATTGCCCCAGGATTTGTGCATCTCGCGCCCATCTTCGGCAAAGAGGGTGGCAAAGCCCAGGATGTTTTTGAAAGGGGCCTGGTTGGTCATGACGGTGCTTTGCGCCAGCAGGCTGTAGAACCAGTTGCGGAACTGGCCGGGGAAGCTTTCGGTGATGAAGTCGGCGGGGAACCATTCGCGCCAGGCGTCCGGATCTACGCCATAGTGCATGGTGCTGAAGGCCACAATGCCGGCATCCAACCACGGATTTCCCACGTCCGCGATGCGCGTCGCCAGACCGCCGCAGTGAACGCAGGCGATCTTCACCGCGTCCAGGTATGGGCGGTGTGGCGTATGGCCGGCAAAGCTGTCCCACCCTTCCACCGCCCGCTCTTCCAACTCCTCCTGGCTGCCGACCACCGTGAAATGGTCGCAGTCCTGGCATACCCAGATCGGCAGCGCCAGACCCCAGTACCGTTTCTTGCTGATCATCCAATCGTGCATGTTGCGCAGCCAATCCATTTCCCGGTCGTGCCCAAAGCTGGGATACCAGTTGATCTGGTCCACCACATCCATGATCTGATAGCGCAGGCTGGCTTTCTTCTCGGCGGCAGTGACTTCCTCGCGCGGTTTGTCATACAGTTCGCCCATGCTGATAAACCATTCATCCACCAGCCGGAAGACCAGTTCTTCGCCGCAGCGCCAGCAGTGCGGGTAACGGTGTGGGTAGCGCTGCTTGCGGTAATAGACGTTTTTCTGGCGCAGGACAGCGAAAACGTCGTCGGCCACATCATGCACCGAGCGCCCGGTCAGCCAGGCGAAACCGTCGCCATAGCAGCCGTTTTCATCCAGCGGGGCAATCACGGGCAGGTTGTGTTCTTTGCTCAGCACAAAGTCTTCCGCGCCGCAGCCCGGGGCGATGTGCACGATGCCCGTGCCTTCGGCTGCGCCCACTTCTTTCCAGGGGATGACGCGGTGGGTATATGCGGCTGTGGCGGCGGCGTATGCCGGCAAATCATCAAACGGCCCGGCATATTCCCAGCCCACCATCTCCGCGCCCTTCAATTCACCCACTACCTCATACTCGCCCACCAGACTGTTCTTTACCGCGTCCTGCGCCAGATAATAAACCCAATCCCCTTGCCGCGCGCGTACATATGTCAGTTCCGGGCCAACGGCGGCGGCCACGTTGCTCGTCAGCGTCCACGGCGTCGTCGTCCACACCAGCAGCGCCTCATTTTCCCGCCCCAACAGGGGGAACTTGAGAAAAACAGAGTCGTGCGTTACTTCCTGGTAGCCATCGGTGACGATCTCGTGCTGGCTGATACCCGTGCCACAGCGGGCGCACCACGGCATCACGTCTCGCCCTTTGTACAGCCAGCCATTTTCATCGCACTTCTTCAAGAAGGCCCAGATTTGATAATTATTCTCATTGCTAAAGGTGAAATAGGAACCGCCTACGTCGGGCATACCCAGCCGCCCCACCAGGTTTTCCACTGTGTCCGTCACCGGGCTGTTAACGCCCTGGATAGTGATTTCCTGTTGCGGGTCTGCTTGCAGCAGTTGCGCCAGGCGGCGTAGTTCGTCCGGGTCGTTCCAATCCATCCAGTATCCCAGCCGCATGGATTGTTCCGTTTGCACTGCCGCATACTTCAGCACGCGCATTTTGCACAGGTGGACAAACTCGGCCGGGCGAAACGGTGCTATTGCCCGCGTGGGAGTGTGCG
>CAZDSN010000384.1:0-4774 GCA_964507675.1 uncultured Ardenticatenaceae bacterium
TGCGCCAGCCAGGCCCGCTGGCGCACGGCCCGATCATGGCTCTGCAAGAAAGGTCGTAACTGGTTCAGATTTTTCTCCTCCCCCTCCCATTCAACCTTCAACCCTCCGGTTAGCTTATCGTATTCGTTATCCAGTTCGTGCAGTTTCGTCAGCAGCGGCACGTTTTCCTCGCGGAAAAGCTCCGCTTCATTGCGCATGTTGCGCAACACTAACTGCATGTCCTCATCCAATACATCCAGAGCCAACAGCCGTTCCTTTAACGCCTGGTCAGCAATCTGCACCTGAGGCAGCACATTCTGAATGAAAGTCAGGAACGCCTGTTCCTTTTCTTTGTCGGTCGTGTCCAACGATTTCTCAATATAAATAACAGTCATCCCTTCCCAAATGACGCGGCTTAAAAGGGACCAATCCTCCAACCATTGCCGTGTACTATCTGGGGTTAAAACGCGATGCTGTAACTCTTCAAAATAAGGGCGAAACGCTTCCCAGTTGGTAACGTCCACCCCCTCAATAGAAGTAGGCAGTGCAGGTACGTTCACAGGTCAATTCCTTCGCCAACCGCCGCGGCGCTGTGCCAGACAGTGGCAGCGGGGCTTACGTCTGGGGCTGAGTTCTGCTGTATGCAAACAGCAACCAGCCATGTTGAGAATGTCAAAGCGTATTATAAACCCGAGCGTGTTGGCAGCAACTTGTTTGACAACAAAAGCAACAGCCAACCCGAACAAAATCAGGCCAGCAAAACAGGTCAATTTTAAGGCTAACGGCTAACCCAGGCAAATTACATCGTAACCGTGTTGCCCACCCTATCAACCATGATAAAATGAACTATGCAACCAACCGCGTTTCAATAACTTTCACCAGATAAGAGGAAAAGTCATGGATAGTATCCCCACTTCTCGTCCCGTTAATCTGCGGAGATGGCGGCGGCTTCCCGCCATTGGTCTGCTTATACTCATGCTAGGACTGCTCACGACCATGGTTGGTCTGGCCGATTCCCCGTATCCGCTGCCTCCTGATGGTCAGGACCCTTATGACTATGCCAACTATCTGTTTCTTGGGCCGGAAGATCCGCTGCCAAATGATGCCGGCAGTTGGAAGCTAACCAGCGAACAAAGCCCAGACCCAGAAATCAACCAGGCGCCCTGGGAACTGTATGGCGTCATGGGGGCCAGCGTTGATCTGGCCTGGCAAACCACCACCGGCCGCCCTGACGTCGTGCTGGCTGTGCTGGATTCTGGAATTGAGTGGCAATTCCCCCAAAATGACCTGGTCAACAAAATTTACCTCAATCAGGGTGAACTTTTGTTGCCCTGGGCGTGTAGCGATTACGATTGTAACTATGATGGCGTGTTTGACATCCGCGATTACAGTGCCGACCCCCGCCTGAACGACGCCAATGGCAACGGTCAGCTAGATCCCCAGGACCTTATCTTTATCTGGTCGGATGACACGGACGCTGACGGCAACGGTTATGTGGACGACATTGCTGGCTGGGATTTCTTCCAGGGGGACAACGATCCCTTAGATGACGTGACATATGGTCACGGCACGGGTGAAGCGCAGGATTCAGCCGCGGAAGCGAACAACGGTGGCAGCATAGGCGTCTGTCCCAGTTGTCTATTCATGCCGCTGCGCATTGGCGACAGCTTCATAGTAGACATTAACCATTGGGCCGAAGCTATTCTGTACGCGGTGGACAACAAAGTCAGCGTGATTCAAGAAGCAGCCGGCTCGCTTAACCACTCCCGCTTTGCTCAAGAAGCGGTAGATTACGCCTATCGCCGCGGCGTCCCCGTGATTGCCTCCGCCGCCGATGAAGCCTCGGAGCATCACAACTACCCCTCCAATCTGGAACGTACCATTGTGGTTAATTCCGTCACCAGATACTTAGATGAGGGCTTCCTGGTGCAGTCGCCGCCCTCCTATCTGTATCTGAACGGCTGCACCAACTATGGGGCGCACATAGCCGCCAGCGTCCCTTCAAGCAGTTGCTCCTCAGAAGCCACCGGCCTGGGTTCTGGCATGGCGGCGCTGGTTATCTCCGCCGCCAGAAATGCGCACGATCTGGGCCTACTGCAGCCTTACCCAGGCGGCGCCAGCCACATTCTATCCGCCAATGAAGTCAAGCAGATCATCACCATGACCACTGACGACATTGACATGACGGGCCACTACACCACCACGGGCATGTTGGTTCCCAGCCGCCGATATTTGTCGCACGCGGGATGGGACATGTATTTTGGCTATGGCCGGGTCAATACCAACAGCATGGTCACGGCGGTGATGGATGGGGAAATCCCGCCAGAGGCGGACATTACAGACCCGCTGTGGTTTGAGATTATTAACCCTGACCAGCAAACGCTAAACATCACGGGACGTGTGGCGGCGGTGCGCGCCGGGGCTTACCGGTATACGGTAGAGGTGGCTCCGGGCGTCCAACCCACAGAACCCCGCTTCGAGACAGTATACACTTCACCGCTGCGGTTTACGCCGTATGCCGGCATCCTGGGCACAATTGACCTGGCAGAGCTGGCAGCGCGTATGCCCTATGGCGTCACCGGTCCGCTGGCCAATCCGGCGACCGGACGGGGCACAATTGACCGGTTTAGTTTTACCGTGCGCGTGCGGGTGATGGATAATTTTGGCCGTGTCGGCGAAGATCGCAAAAGTCTGTTCTTGCATGACGATCCAGACCTGACTGCGGGCGCGCCCTTTTATCTTGCCGGCAGCGGCGAAGGCTCGCCAGTCTTTGCCGACCTTAATGGCGACGGTCAGGACGAACTGATCATGCCTACCAGCAACGGTCAAATTCACGCTTTCCGTCCCGATGGTTCGGAGCTGCCTGGCTGGCCTGTGCACACAGACTTGCAACCGCTGCATACGTCTGCACCCGCCTACCTGAGCGGGGAAATTACGCTGCCCATCTACACCCCCATGCTGCTTGGCTCGCCCGCCATTGGCGTGCTGGCTCCAGGCGAATCCCTCTCCGTCGTCGCCGCCGATCTGGAAGGCAAAGTGTATGCCTGGAATGCTGACGGTGAAATCAGACCCGGTTTCCCTGTGCAGACAAATCGCAACTTTGCGGCGGCAGCGGCGCGCAACAAAGATAACCGGCTGGATTGGGCAATTAGCGGCGCTCCTGCTTTGGGTGACCTTGACCAGGATGGGCGGCTGGAAATCGTAGCCGGCGCTTTTGACCGTCACGTTTATGTCTGGAACGACGATGGCTCGCTATTGGCCGGCTGGCCAGTGCTGGTCGTTGATCCCACAAAGGTTCAGGCAGTAGAACCGGGAACCCACAAGATTACATTCACGCCAGATTCTGGCGTTATGTCCGGGACGCCGTTCCTGGTCAGTCCAGCACTGGGCGACGTTAATGGAGATGGCTGGCTGGAAGTGGTAATTGGTCGGGATGAAGAATATGAAGAACCGCCCAACAATACTATCGCGCCCCTTTTGCTCCAACTGCTGACGGCGGCCCTGGATCAAGCCCTGGCTAATGGTCGTATCTACGCTATCTGGCACGATGGCACCCTGCACGATGGCAACCCGAGTGATGACGACGGCCTGGACCCGGATGCTTTCCTCCCTGGCTGGCCGGTTAAGGTAGGCTTTCTGGCCCCGGAACTGCTGCCAACAGTTGGGGAAGGGCCGAACGGCTCTGTGGCCCTGGCCGATCTGGACGGGGATGGCGACGTAGAGGTAGCGGCATTCATGGCCGCCGGGCCAGCTATGGTGTTTGATGGCAATGGCCAGGGATATTGGGGGCAGGACATATTCGGAAATGATAAGGGGTTGCGGGGTGAGCGCGACTATTTCGGTCAAAATGCGAACACGGATGAACTGCTGTCCATGGCGGGGTTGGGTAGCGGCATTTTTGCCGACCTGGGCAATGGTCTGCGCTATGCCGCGCCATCCATTGGGCTGGGACGCATCTTTGAGAACGCCTTCCCGGCAGACCAGTTAACGAGCGACAACCTGATGGGTGTGTGGAATTTACAGACGCGCAGTTTTGTCTCTGGTTTTCCGCGGCACATGAATGACATGCAGTTCTTCACCACGCCGGCAGCGGTGGACCTGGACGGAGACGGCGCAGCAGAATTAATCGCTGGCTCAGCGGGCTATGATGTGCACGCCTTCCGCGAAGATGGTTCGGAGTTAGCCGGCTGGCCCAAACTGACGGGCGGCTGGGTGACAGGCACGCCTGCAGCCGGCGATTGGGATGGAGATGGACTGGTGGAGCTGGCAGTGGCTACCCGGGAGGGTTGGCTGTTTGTGTGGGAAGGCTCAGGCTCTGTTTGTACGGCGGCAGAGTGGCTCAAGTATAATCATGGGCTGCACAATGATTCAAATTATGACCTGCCATCCGGGTTATGTGATACGCCATAACTGTCTGGGGGTCATCCCCGCCTGCGGCGGGGATGACCCCGTTTAATGGGCAGTTTTGGGCGCGTATGCGCCAAAAACTGCCCACAATGGGGGCGTTCGTTTGGTTTGCTGCGCCCGCCGGCGGCGCGGTCAGGAAGCTGGCGGGCACAGCCGTGATGGTGCATAAAAAAGCGGCTAAGGGGTTCTTTTCTTGAACTCCTTAGCCGCTTTGGCGACCTTATATCACTAGCGTTGAATTCTGAAGGCGACGACCGGATTCGAACCGGTGATGAGGGTTTTGCAGACCCTTGCCTTACCACTTGGCCACGTCGCCACAAAAAATAAACGGCAGGCCTTCTTAAGCGCCTGCCGTTTGTATGGAGCGGGCGATGAGATTCGAACTCAC